>JBAUOO010000046.1:0-13190 GCA_049579785.1 Steroidobacteraceae bacterium | reverse complement strand
GTCGAATACTCCGCGACGCACGGCCTCGTGCTGCGACCCGGGCAGCTGATGTATTTCCTCTCCATGCCGCTCGATGCGCACAACCAGCCGATCCTGGCGGCGCTGCGCGCCGGATTCGACAATCTCTCCTTCCGGTACTGCTACTGCTCGGCGTTCGATGAGTGTTGGCTCGCGGAAAGTCACTTCGGGCACGCGCACGACCTGAGCCCGCCGCAGGTGCAAGTCTGTCCGCAGCCGAAAGTCCCTTACACGTACTGACCGGAGGAATGTGTATGCCGGTAAAGGGCCTGCCTTCTCTCCTCGAGCGGCACTGGGCCGAGAGCGCGCTCGCGATCGGCGCGGTGATCATCGCGGCGGCATCGCTCTAGGTGGCGGTAACCGCCGGCGACTTCGGCTCATCCGTCGCGCGGCGACCCCCGCTGCGCGAGCCCCTTGAGCCCCGCGGCGACGAAAGGCCCCAGACGCGCCTTCAAGGCGGCGACATCGGTCGAGCGGCAAAGGCCGTCGGAGAGGACATCGAGACGGCCGGTCTCGGCGAGTGAGAGGGTGAGCGCGCCGGTGAGGAAGTTATAGCCCCAGAAGATGTCCTCGGGAGGGGCGTCCGGGAGCGACTGCATCAGGGCGCGGATGAACTCGCGCACGGTGGCATTGAAGGTCTTGCTCATCAGGCGCCGGCCCCATTCCGGGGAGTTATTCACCCAGGCGAGGAGCGAGAAGTAGCTGTGCCAGCCCGGGCCCGCGTGCGCGAGGAAGTCGAGGATGGGGTCGAAGAACGCCCCGACCACCGCCTCGGTGCTGGCGGGCGCCGGCGCCGCCGCCCGGCGCACCTCGGTGAGACGCCGCAACCGCTCCTCGTTGAGCACCGCGCCCCGGCGCTCGATCACGGCCGCGAACAGCGGCTTCTTGCCGCCGAAATGATAGTTGACCAGGGCGAGGTCGACGCCCGCTTCCCCGGTTATGTCGCGCAGCGAGGTGCCGTGAAAGCCCCGGCGGGCGAAGAGCTTCTCGGCGGCATCGAGCAGCTTATCTTTGGTATTGCGCTTGGCGCGGGCCATCGATTTCCCCCGTGAAACGCGCCATTCTAGACCCGCGTCCCGGGGTCCCGCCCGTGTTTTTCCCCCGGGGCCGTCCCGCGCTTGCCCGCCGGCCGCGCCCGTTGCACTTCAACGATCGTTGCAATAGACTTCAACGGTCGTTTAATTTAATTCGCCAACACGAGCGGTTTCAACGACTGTCTGATCAGGGGGCTCGGCCATGTCGAACAGGCTTTCAGGCGCATTCCTCGTAGCGTGTGGTTTGCTCGCCGCCGGCGCGGCGACGGCCGCGGTCGATGCCGGTACGGCGCAGCTGCAGGAGGTGGTGGTGACCGCCCGGCACCTGCGCGAGAACCTGCAGAACGTGCCGCTCACCGATACCGCGGTGACGGCGGCGGCGATCGAGAAGTGGGATGTCACCAATCTCGAGGACCTCAACGCCTTTGTGCCCAACATGAAGATCTCCCAGGATCGGGCGACGAGCAGCACCATCAACGTCTACATCCGCGGCGTCGGCCAGAGCGATCCGCTCTGGGGGTTCGACCCGGCGGTGGGCGTCTACATCGATGACGTCTACCTCGCCCGCCCGCAGGCCGCGCTCCTCGATGTGCTCGATGTGCAGCGCCTCGAGGTGCTCTCCGGCCCGCAGGGGACGCTTTACGGCAAGAACACCATCGCCGGCGCGATCAAATACGTCACCCGCGACATCGTGGGCCCCACGTATCTCACCGCCTCGGCGACCGTCGGGAACTTCGGCGAGCACGATTTCAAGCTCAACTTCTCGACGCCGGTGATCGCGGACCACGTCTACTTCGGCGTCTCCCTGGGCGAGCTCAAGCACGACGGCTACGGCGAGGTGGTCGCGCAGCCGGGCGTGCCGCTCGCCGATCAGCCCTACCTCGGCGAGCCGCTCTCGAACAAGGACATCTTCGCCGGCCGCGCCAACCTCACCTTCCTCTGGGGGGAGAGCTCGAAGCTCGTGCTGGTGGCCGATGACATCCTCGACAATTCCAACGCCTCGGGCGGCCAGCGGCTCAACGACTACCTCTTCCCGCAGCTGTCGGACCCGTTCGACATGTACGATGACATGCCCCCCGGCAAGGACTACTTCCACCGCAGCGGCTTCTCGGCCACCTACAGTCAGAGTCTGACGAGCCAGCTCGACTTGAAGCTCATCGGCGCCTACTACGAGGGTCACGGCCAGCAGTTCATCAACTTCTCGGAGACGGCGCAGAACCTCTTCCAGGTGCCCGGGCTCTATCACGACCAGCAGGCTTCCGGCGAGGGACGGCTCACCTTCACCAACGACCTCGTCAAGGGCGTCGGCGGTGTCTTTTTCATGGACAGCACCGCCTGCGGCGACTACAACGCCTCGATCGGCACGCTGAACCTGCTCGGCATCCCGGCGTACGATCTTTACATCACCGAGCTGGTGCAGGGGTGCGTGAACACCAAGAGCTCCGCCGTCTATGGGGATACCTCGTGGAAGCTCACCGACAAGCTCAATCTCGACACCGGCATCCGCTGGAACGAGGACAAGAAGAGCGCGTACGTCTACCAGGCCGACTATGCGAGCCTCGCGCCCGATCAGCTCTACCCGAGCCAGCAGTTCTTCGACCCGAACGCGGTCCCGGCCGGCTTCTTTCCCGATCCCGGCGTCGTCACCGACTACAACCGCGAGCGCGCTTTCGTAAACACCACGCCCCGGCTCGGGTTCGACTATCACTTCACCCCGAGCATCATGGGCTACGTCATGTACAGCCGCGGATTCCTCAGTGGCGGTTTCGACATGCGCGGCAACGCCGCGGTCTACCCGGGCACTGAGAACGGCTATAACTCCGAGGTCGCCAACAACTACGAGATGGGCTTGAAGTCCACCTGGCTCGACGACACCCTGCTCCTCAACTTGGTGGCGTTCTACGATCCCTACACCGATGCGCAGATCGGCGTGCAGCAGTTCGTCGAATACGCCGGCGCGCCGACCAACCTCACCGCGGTGCTGAATGCCGGCAAGCAGATCAACGAGGGCGCGGAGCTGCAGTCGGTGTGGCGGGCGAGCCGCTCGCTCACCTTCGGGGCGAACCTCGGCTATCTCGATTCCTACTACCAGGACTATCTCATTCCCTGCAGTGTGTTCACCGCGGCGCCCGGCTGCGGGGCGAGCGTCACGGCGGTCAATGTGGCCGATGAGAATACGCCCCTCAACGCGCCGCGCTGGACGGCCTCGGGCAATGCCTCCTACACCTGGTTCCTCAATTCGGGCTCGCTGCTGGCTCGCATGGACTACGACTACCGCAGCTTCGCCCACGTCGCGAACACGACACCGAGCCCGACCGATCAGCCGGGCTTCGGCCTTCTCAATGCGGGTGTTGCGTTCACGACCGCGAGCGGCCACTGGCGCTTCTCGATCGACGGCAAGAATCTGACCAACAAGTATTACCGTGTGGCAGGCTATGACTTCGGCGGTCCGCCCCTCGGCCCGGCGAATTCGTTCATCGGCGGCATCAGCCAGATCGGCTTCTATGGACCGCCGCGCACCTACTCAGCGACAGTGACCTATCACTATTGATACATTGACCGATCCTTGAGAAGCGGACGACCATGCGGCTCAAAGACCAGGTCGCGGTGATCACCGGTGCCGGCAGCGGCATCGGCCTCGAGATCGCGCGCACCTTCAGCCGCGAGGGCGCGCAGGTCGCGGTCGCGGACCTCGACGCCGAAGTGGCGGCGAAGGCCGCCGCGGAGCTCGGCCGCGGCGGCGCGCAAGCGATCCCGCTCGCCATGGACGTCACGCGCGAGGATCAGGTGGATGCCGGCATGGCGCGCGTGGTGCAGGCGCTCGGCCGCATCGATATTCTGGTCTGCAACGCCGGCATCCAGATCATCTCGGCCCTCGAGGCGTTATCGCTCGAGGACTGGCAGCGCGTGCTCGCGGTGCATCTCGATGGCGCCTTTCTCACGACGCGCGCCGCGCTCAAGGACATGTATGCCCGTGGGCGCGGCAGCATCATCTACCTGGGGTCGGTGCATTCGAAGGAGGCATCCGCCCTCAAGGCGCCCTATGTCACCGCCAAGCACGGCCTCATCGGCCTCGCCAAGACGGTCGCCAAGGAAGGCGCCAGGCACGGCGTGCGCGCCAACGTCATCTGCCCGGGGTTCGTGCGTACGCCGCTGGTCGAGCGCCAGATCCCGCAGCAGGCCCAGGCGCTCGGAATCTCCGAGGCGGCGGTGATCCGCGATGTCATGCTGAAGGAAACCGTGGACCGCGAGTTCACGACGACGCGGGACGTCGCCGAAGCCGCCCTTTTCTTCGCCTCCTTCGAGTCCGCGGCGCTCACCGGCCAGTCGCTCATCGTGAGCCACGGCTGGCACATGCAATAGTCTCAGCGTAGGCTTTGCCGCTTTGCATGGCGATGACCGCCGCCCGCCGGCGCCAGTCGCCGGCAAGGGGCAGCGCGGCGCATGTGGAAATCGATCGTGGCGATCAGTGTGGGCGCGAGCGCCGGTGCGCTCCTGCGCTGGTGGCTCGGTGACCGGCTGAACGCGCTCTTTCCACTGCTGCCGCCGGGCACGCTCGCCGCCAACATCCTCGGCGGCTACGTGATCGGCGCGGCGGTCGCCTTCTTCGCGAGCTTCCCGGCGCTACCGGCGGAGTGGCGCCTGCTGCTCATCACCGGATTCTGCGGCGGTCTCACCACCTTCTCGACGTTCTCCGCCGAGGTGGTCGCGCTCCTTCAGCGGGGCCAGGGACTTTGGGCGCTGATCGAGGTGACGACGCACGTCGGCGCGTCGCTCCTGATGACCTTCGCCGGAATGGCGACGGTGTTCTGGGCGAGGGGGATCAGCCCCTAGCCTGATATCCCCGAGCTCGCGCTGCGAGCTCGCGCTGCGAGCTCGGGCTCCGGATACAGAAACCAGTCGACGCACCCGAACACCTGGGAGGGATCGACCGCCGGCAGAGCCTGGCGAGTGCGCCCTCCTCCGGCAGCAGCGCCTGGCGCAACCGGTGAGACCTCCGCGGGCCAAGCGAGACCGCGTCTGTCCTCGGCGGGGCCAATTCGCTGCTGCGTCTGCGCCAGTGATGTCATGTGGGACTCCTTCCAGATGCAGACCGCATGATACGGATCGAATATGACGTTTCGATGATGCTCCCCGGCCGCAGCGAAACACAAGCCCGAAATCGCCGGCGGTGCATCTCGGGGTTCGGCGTCGCTGTTTACCAACACTCGCGCCGCGTCCGCGCTCCGGAACGCTTCTTGCGGACAGCACCCGAGTGCGGTTTCGCAGGACATGCAGTCGAGCGCGATGAGAGTCAGCATATTCGGCCTGGGATACGTGGGAGCGGTATCTGCCGCCTGCCTCGCCGAGCGCGGTCATGTGGTGACGGGCGTCGACCCGAACGCCGACAAGGTGCAGCTCATCAACTCCGGGCGGGCACCGGTGGTGGAAGCGGAGCTCGCGGAGCTGACCCGACGCGCGGTGTCGGAGAAGCGCCTGCGCGCGAGCGCCGACCCGGTGAGCGCGGTTCTCGACTCCGAAGTCACCTTCGTCTGCGTGCCGACGCCGAGTCAGACCAACGGCAATCTCGATTTCCGCTATCTCGAGAGAGTCTGCACGGAGATCGGCGCGGCGCTGCGCGAAAAGCGTGACTTTCACGTGGTGGTGGTGCGCTCGACCATCCTGCCCGGCACGTTGAAGGGCCTCGCCATTCCGACCCTCGAGCGCGCCAGCGGCCGTCGCGTCGGGCAGGACTTCGGCGTCTGCCACAACCCCGAGTTCCTGCGCGAGAGCACGGCCGTGGCGGACTTCCGCCACCCGCCGAAGACCGTGATCGGCGCCACCGATTCGCGCTCGGGGGACATCGTTCAGCGCCTCTACGAAGGCGTTCCGGGAGCGATGATCCGTTGCCCGATCGAGGTCGGCGAGATGGTGAAATATGCCGACAACAGCTGGCACGCCACCAAGATCACCTTTGCCAACGAGATCGGCAAGATCTGCAAGAGCCTGGGGCTCGACAGCCACGCGGTGATGGACATCTTCTGCCAGGACGCGAAGCTCAATCTCTCCCCGTATTACCTCAAGCCCGGATTCGCCTTCGGGGGCTCGTGCCTGCCGAAGGACCTGCGCGCCATCACCTACCACGCCCGCAGCCACGATGTGTCGACGCCGCTGCTGAACTCGCTCATGTTCTCCAACGGCGAGCAGATCGAGCAGGGTATCGCGATGGTGCTGGCCTCGCGGCGCAAGAAGATCGGCGTGCTCGGATTCAGCTTCAAGGCGGGCACGGACGACCTGCGCGAGAGCCCGCTCGTCGAGGTGATCGAGCGACTCATCGGCAAGGGGTTCGACCTCAAGCTCTACGACCGCAACGTCAATCTCGCCAAGCTCACGGGCGCGAACCGCGAGTACATCCTGAAGAGCATCCCGCACATCGAGCGGCTCATGGTCGCGACCATCGCGCAGGTGCTCGAGCACGCGGACGTGCTCGTCATCGGCAACCGCGGCGAGGAGTTCACCGAGCTCGCCGCAAAGCTGCGCCCCGATCAGCTCGTGATCGACTTCGTGCGCATCCGGCAGATCGAGGAGCGTCATGCGAACTACGCCGGCCTCTGCTGGTAGGCGCATCCTCATCATCGTTCAGAACCTGCCCGTGCCCTTCGACCGGCGCGTCTGGCAGGAAGCGAGGACGCTCGAGGGGCACGGCTATCAGGTGGCGGTGATCTGCCCCGTGGGCCACGGCTACAGCGCGCGCTACCAATGCCTGGAAGGCATCCACATCTACCGCCACCCGCTGCCGCTCGAGGCCCGGGGCGCCTTCGGCTATGTGTTGGAATACGGCTGCTCGCTCTTCTGGCAGCTCGTGCTCTCGCTCAAGGTATTCCGCCGCCACGGCTTCGACGCCATCCACGCCTGCAACCCGCCCGACAACATCTTTCTCATCGGCGCGCTCTACAAGGCGATCGCCCGCAAGCGCTTCCTCTTCGACCACCACGACATCAACCCCGAGCTCTATGAGGCGAAGTTCGGGCGCCGGGGACTGCTGTACTGGCTGGTGCGCCTCTCCGAGCGGCTGACCTTTCTCGCGGCCGATGTCTCGATCGCCACCAACGAGAGCTATCGGCGCATCGCGCTCGAGCGCGGGCGCATGCCGCCTGAGAAGGTCTTCGTGGTGCGCTCGGGACCGAGTCTCGCGCGCCTGCGGATCCTGCCGCCGGTGCCGCAGCTAAAACGCGGCCGCAAGCACCTCGTAGGCTACGTGGGCGTCATGGGGGCGCAGGAAGGAATCCCCTATCTCATCGCGGCGGCCCGGCACATCGTGCGGGAGCTGGGCCGTGAGGATGTGCACTTCGTGCTGGTGGGGGGCGGGCCGGCACTGGAGCAGATGCGCCGGCTCACCCGGCAGCAGCAGCTCGAGGCTCATGTGGAGTTCCTCGGGCGCGTGCCGGATCAGAAGCTGCTCGAAGTGCTCAACACCGCGGATGTGTGTGTCAACTGCGATGAAGTCAACCCGATGAACGACAAGTCCACCATGAACAAGATCATGGAGTACATGGCATTGGGCAAGCCCATCGTGCAGTTCGAGCTCACCGAGGGCCGCTTCTCCGCCCGCGAGGCCTCGCTCTATGCAAAACCGAACGATGCCCGCGATCTCGCCGACAAGATCGTGACCCTCCTCGATGACCCCGAGCGGCGGGAGCGGATGGGCCAGTTCGGGCGCCACCGGGTGGAGCGCCAGCTCGCGTGGGATTACGAGGCGCCCAAGCTCCTCGCCGCGTACGAGACGCTGTTCGCGCCGTTTCCGGCGCCCGCACTCGCCGGCGCGCAGCTCTCGGTCAAACGCCCCGCGGGCGCCGGCGCCGGATCGAGAGGCGCGACTTCAGCCGGGTATGCCCGCGGATATCGCCCGCAAAGACCGCGGTCGTCACCGCCTCCTTGAGATCGAAGCCGCGCGAAGCCCAGCCGAGGGGAGATTGAGTCCCACGCGCCGGGTCTCGCCCGCTCGCCAGATGCACCGAGAGCGCCTCGGGCGCCTCGAGCGTGAGGCGCGTGCCCCCACGGGTCGCGGTCACCTGCCTGCCCTCGCAGGCGAGCTGACACTCCGGGGCGAAATGCCAGAAGATCTCGACCGCGTGCCGCCCGCAGCAGCGCAGCTCATCTTCCACCGTGAGCGTCGCCGAGGAGGGCTCGTAGCGCCATTGACGCCGATGCCGCAGCGGATCGCCGAGGCGGCGGTAGCCGTCGTGGTGCGCGATGAGCACCTGCCGAGCCGCCGAGCAGGCGAATTCCTCGACCGTCGCATCCGCGTGCTGCAGCCAGAGGAAGGGGCCTGCGAAAAGCGACTGGTCCTCGCCGTCCACCCTCACGGTGTTGTGGGCCGAGGTGCCGCGAAAGTAGCGGCGCCAGGGGCGCTCGGTGTGGTAAGCGTAGGTGCCAGGATCGATGAGGAACGGCTCGCCCCCGATGGTGAGCGTGAACGCCAGCGCATCGGCATGGGCGTGGGCCGCGATGGAAAGATAGCCGAGCGGGCCGGCGTCGGCGATGATCCTGACTTCCTCGGGCGTCTCGAAATTCTCCCCGAGAACGTAGTAGCCCCCGAGCGGAAAGGCGCGGCGCACCGGCAGCACCGCGCGCGCGAGATCGAGGGACTCGAACCGGCCGGCGGCCGCATCGCCGAGGAGCCAGCGGCTCTTGTCATCGAACCCACCGGCCTTCAGACGAAACTCCGGGCGATCAAAGAGCACGGCGCCCGTTGCGAGGAGCGAGCGGTAGACGCCGTGCCACTCGCCACATTCCTGGCCCTGCGCGGCCGCCGGGTGCTTTGGCACGAGGCGCACCAGCACCCCCTCATCGGCATCCCCGATGGCCGGCACGCCGCCTTTGACGTCCATGATGCTCGCGAGGAAATCGAGCATGGCTTCGAGCGTCCGCCAGAACCCGGCATCGAAGTCGCAGCCGCTCGCGCGCGCATGAAGGGCCGCTAGAGCCAACATGTCGGCGACCGCGTGGTGATACCAGATCGCCTGCTCCTTGTTGACGCCATCCTCGAAGGTCTGCAGCCGCGCCTCGCGCGTGAGCTCCGCGCGCGCCTGAGTCCTCCAGCGCCGGCTCTCGGGCCAGAGCGGCCAGGTGAGCGCTGCGATGAAAAGGCCGGTCGCCTCGCCGAGGAGGTGATTGTTGGCGGAGGAGTGTCGCGAGAAGTGACCGGCGATGAAGTGGCAATGGCGGTAGATGCCTTCCAGCCAGCGGCCGCGGAACTGCCGGCCCTCCTCGCCCGCAAACAGCATCGAATCCTCGGCCCCGAGCAGCTGCCAGGCGAATGACCAGTTGACGAGCCGGATCGCGTGCTCGAGGCTCGCGCACCAGTTGACGCCCCGCGGATACGGACACTGCTCGAGCCAGGAGTCAATCAGTGCCCGGGCGCCGTGCGCGTAGCGCTCCTGCGCGCTCAGGTGCCAGGCCTGCGCCAGGGTGACCAACTCCAGATGACGGTTGATCTCCCAGAGGTACTTGATATCGCCCACCCGCGCGGGGTCGCGATAGTCGAGTCCGAACCCGAACTGAAGCGGCGCCTCGAGGCCGGTCTTCGGATCCACATTCCAGCGCGGTGGGAAGCCGAGCCGCGCATCCTCGAGCGCAAACACATCGAAGCGGCCGCAAAGAATGCGGTCGGCCGCCTCGGTGTAGCGGCGCGTCTCAAAATCCCGCGGCAGGGGCGCCACCCAGGCCGGACCACTGCCGCCCGCCGGCCGCGGCGGATGGGCGCGACCCATGCCGGCACGCTCGGCGCTTCCCTGAACCCTGCGCCGCAGCCTGAAGCCGATCTCACTCGCGCTCATGGCGCGCAGGCGCCTCAACGTCCATTGCAGCCGGCCTTGCCGGGTTTCTGTGGGGGTTTCGCCGATGTCGGCTCGCGTGGCGGCCATCGCGAGTCAACGCTCGCGCGCGGCTTCAGGTTCCGCCGGCGGGGCGCGCGGATGCCTTGCCGAAGAACGCCTGGGCGGCGGCCGCGAACTCCGGGGACCGTAGCCGGGCGCTGAACACGGCGAGCTCCTCCTGGATGCGCGCGGCAACCTCGGCGCTCTGACCGCCGCGCATCAGGCGCTTGGTGGCCCGCACGGCCCCGGGGGGCTGGCGGGCAGCGGTATCCGCGAGCGAGCGCGCCTGCTCCATCAGCACCTCATCGTCCACGACCCGGTTGACGAGGAAACATTCCTTCGCCGTCGGGGCATCGAGTGGCTCACCCAGGAGGAAAGCCTCGGCGGCCCGTTGATGACCCAAGAGGCGTGGCAGGAGCAGGGTGCTCGCCGCTTCGGGCACGAGCCCGAGCTGCACGAACGGCATGATGAGCTTGGTGCTGCGGGCGGCTGCGATCACCAGATCGCAATGCAGCAGCAGCGTCACGCCGATCCCGACGGTCGGGCCATGCACGGCGGCGATGAGGATCTTGCCAAAGCCGCTCAGCGCGCGCAGAAAGCGCGCGATCACATGATCGGGCTCCACCACGGCCGGGGCGTTCAGGAAATCCTTGAGATCGTTGCCCCCGGTAAAACACGCGCCTTCGCCACTGAGCAGCAGCACGCGGATCTCATCGTCGGCCTCGGCCTGCGTGAAGGCCTCGACGAGCGCGCCGTACATGTCGGAGGTGAGCGCGTTGCGCTTCTCGGGACGGTTCAGACGCACCTCGCAGACCGGTCCCCGGCGCGTGACCAGAACCTGTTGGGATGGACTCGTGGTACCAATAGTCATATAATATGACACTCCGATCACCGGCCGACCGGCCATGATAGCCGCCCGCAGCCCATGAACGCGCAAGCGCACTACCGTCCGACGCGCCCGTCCGTTGCCCGCCCGATGCCGCGCTTGAGCCGCCTCGCGCTCGAGCGGGCGAAGTCGAGCCACGATCAGATCGCGGCCATCCTCGGGACCGAGCTCCTCAAGGGCACCTACCCGCCCGGGGGCAACATGCCGGCGGAGCCGCAGCTGATCGCGCGCTTCCAGGTCTCGCGCACCGTCATGCGCGAGGTGATGAAGACACTCGCCGCGAAGGGGTTCGTCATCGCCAAGACCCGCGTCGGCACGCGCGTGCGCGACCCGGTGCACTGGAATTACTTCGATGCCGATGTCCTCGCGTGGCGGGTGCGTCTCGGCCTCGACGATGAGTTCCTGAGGAGTCTGACCGAGGTGCGGCGGGCGCTCGAGCCGGGCGCCGCGGCACTCGCCGCGCACCGCCGCTCGCCCACGGACATCGCGCGCCTGAGGGAGTGCGTGCGGCAGATGGCCCGCACCGATCACACGCGCCAGAGCTTCGCCGAGGCCGACCTCGATTTTCATCTGGCGATCGGCAGCGCCTCCGGCAATCCGCTCATGCGCTCGATGGCGAGTGTGATCGAGACGGCGCTGGTTGCTTCCTTCGCCCACAGCTCTCCGGTCGATGATCCGGCCGATCATGAGGCGACGGTCAACGGCCATGCCGCCGTCGTCGACGCCATCGAGGCGGGCGAGGAGCATGCGGCGGCCGAGGCGATCCTGAAAGTCATCGACATCGGCGTGGACCGCATCGACCTCAGCCGCAGGAAGCAGCGCGGGAGGCAGCGCAAATGAGGCGTCTGCGCTCGCGCGCCTGGTTCGACAACCCGGCCAATCCCGACATGACGGCGCTCTATCTCGAGCGTTACCTCAATTACGGCATGACGCTCGAGGAATTGCAGTCGGGCAAGCCCATCATCGGCATTGCGCAGACCGGCTCTGACCTCTCGCCCTGCAACCGCCATCACCTCGTGTTGGCGGAGCGCGTCGCCGCCGGCATCCGCGCGGCGGGCGGCGTGCCCATCGAGTTCCCGGTTCACCCCATCCAGGAGACCGGCAAGCGCCCGACGGCGAGTCTCGACCGCAACCTCGCGTACCTCGGGCTCGTCGAAGTGCTCTACGGGTATCCCTTGGATGGCGTGGTGCTCACCATCGGCTGTGATAAGACGACACCGGCCTGCCTCATGGCGGCCGCCACGGTCAACATCCCCGCCATCGCGCTCTCCGTCGGGCCGATGCTCAACGGCTGGCACCGGGGCGAGCGCACCGGCTCCGGCACCATCGTGTGGAAGGCCCGCCAGATGCTCGCCGCGGGCGAGATCGATTATCCGGGCTTCATCGAGCTGGTCGCCTCCTCCGCGCCCTCCACCGGCTACTGCAACACCATGGGCACGGCGACCACCCTGAATTCCCTGGCCGAAGCGCTCGGCATGCAGCTGCCGGGATCGGGCGCCATACCGGCGCCCTATCGCGAGCGGGGACAGATCGCCTATCTCACGGGCGAGCGGATCGTCGCCATGGTGCACGAGAACCTGAGGCCCGCGGCGATCATGACGCGCGAGGCGTTCCTCAACGCCATCGTCGTCAACTCCGCCATCGGCGGCTCGACCAACGCGCCGATCCACCTGGCGGCGATCGCCCGGCACATGGGGGTGGAGCTGACACTGGAGGACTGGCAGCAGTACGGCTACGAGGTGCCGCTGCTGGTCAACCTGCAGCCCGCGGGTGAGTACCTCGGGGAGGATTATCACCGCGCGGGCGGCGTGCCGGCGGTCATCAACGAGCTCATGAAGCACGGTCTCATCCGCGAAGCGGCCCTCACCGCCAACGGCCGCACGATCGGCGAGAACTGCCGCGGGCGGGAGATCCTCGACAGGGCCGTCATTCGCCCGTTCGAGCAGCCGCTGAAACCCAACGCCGGCTTTCTCATCATGAAGGGCAACCTGTTCGATTCCGCAATCATGAAGACGAGCGTGATCTCGGAGGATTTCCGGCGGCGCTATCTCGAGAATCCGGCCGACACGGAAGCCTTCGAGGGACCCGTGGTGGTGTTCGACGGGCCGGAGGACTACCACGCCCGCATCGACGATCCGAAGCTCGGCATCGACGGGCGCACGATTCTCTGCATCCGCGGCACCGGTCCCATCGGCTACCCCGGAGCGGCCGAGGTCGTCAACATGCGCCCGCCGGCTTACCTCATCAAAGAGGGGATCCCCTCCCTGCCCTGCATCGGCGATGGGCGCCAGTCAGGCACGTCCGCCTCGCCCTCGATCCTCAACGCCTCGCCGGAGGCGGCGGTGGGCGGGGGGCTCGCCCTCCTCAAGACCGGGGACCGCTTGCGCGTGGATC
>JBAUOO010000045.1:0-2548 GCA_049579785.1 Steroidobacteraceae bacterium | reverse complement strand
GCGCTACGTACTCGTCGGATGCGTACGACCAGTTCCGCGCGATGAGCCGTTCGTACCAGGACGTTACCGGCTACTTCGCCTTCTCCGGCCCCGACAATCGCCGTCTTACCGGTCACGGCGAGCCGATCACCATCACGGAAATGGATGTCATCGGCAACTTCTTCCAGGTCCTCGGAGTGAGGCCTCAGCTTGGCCGGCTGTTTGCCCCGGACGAGGCGCGCGGCACAGCGATGGGTCTGCCACGTTATGTGATCCTGAGCAACGCATGGTGGAAGCGGCAGTTCAACTCCGATGCCGGTATTGTGGGCAAAACAATCGAACTGAATGGCTCGCAGGCTACCGTGGTGGGCGTATTGCCGGACACCTTCAACTTCGGCGCGGTCTTTTCTCCCGGAACAAAGGTCGACGTCTTTGCCCCGCTCGATCTTGACGAAGCGCGCAACTGGGGCAACATCGTCACGCTTCTGGGGCGGCTCAAGCCCGGAGTCAGCGTGGGGCAGGCCGGCGCCGAAGCCGCCATGCTTGCACCCAAGATTTATCAAAACGTGAAGCGCGCGGACACTCTCGGCGCTTACAAGGACGGGATGGTTCCCGCTCCCCTCAAGGAGTACGTCAGCGGCAAGCTTCACCGGTCCCTTATCGTTCTCTGGTGCGCCGTCGGCATGATCCTGTTGATCGCCTGCGTCAATCTTTCGAACCTGCTGCTGGCGCGCTCTTCGGCCCGCAGCAAGGAGTTCGCCATGCGGGGAGCGCTGGGTGCAAGCCGCGGTCGCATCGTTCGCCAACTGCTGACGGAGAGCCTGATGCTCTCCGCGGCCGGCGCGGTGTTCGGCTTCCTGCTGGCCGCTTTCCTGATTGCATGGCTGGCCCATCAGGGTTCTGTAGCGCTACCCTTGCTCTCGCTGCTCCGCGTGGATTCTTCCGCGCTGATTTACACCGTCCTCGTCGCCATGGTTGCTGCGGTCTCGTTTGGTCTGCTGCCCGGGCTGCGCATGTCAGGCATGAGGCTGCAGGAAGCACTGAAGGATTCCGGCTCCGGCAGCGGGCAGAGCCGCAGGCACGACCGCGTGCGGTCGGCGCTGGTGGTCACGGAGGTCACGCTTGCGTGCGTTCTCCTGGTCGGCGCGGGATTGCTGCTGCGCAGTTTCCTCAAGGTGATCGACATCGATCTCGGTTTTGCGCCGCAGCACTCAGCGTCGATGGTGGTGGATTACAACGACAACGTACCCGGCGACAAAGACGGCTCACTCGCTGCGCAAAAGCGCGGGGTAATCTTCCAACAGATCCTTTCCCGCGACGATGCCGTTCCCGGCGTCGATGCGGCCGGCGTTTCCGATTACCTGCCTCTTGGTCCCAACCGCAGTTGGACGTGCCGGTTCCGCAGGGCAGAAATCCCACCGACTTCAAAGACCTGGATGCCCCGTTCGTGTATGTGGTCACTCCCGGCTTCTTCCGCGCCATGGGCATGCAACTGCGCGGGCGCGACTTTACCTGGGACGACGGCCCCAAGAGCGAGGGAGTGGTGATCCTCAACGCCAGCCTGGCCCGCTTCCTCTGGCCCAACCAGAACGCGGTTGGCAAAATCGTGACCGATGCCGGACCATTTCGCCAGGCGCGGGTTATCGGCGTTGTAGACGACGTGCATGAAGACAGCGTGGAAGCCGCGACCGGCTGGCAGATGTATTACTCCATGACACAGACGAGCCCCGCCGGCGCCAGGCTTGTTGTGCGCACTACGCTGCCGCCCGCGACGTTGGCTGCCAGCGTGCTGGGTGTTCTCCGCGAACTCAACCCCAAGCAGCCCGCCTCAGAGTTCACGCCTCTGGAAACGCTGGTGGATCATGCTAACTCGCCGCGGCGTTTTTTCATGTTGCTGGTAACGGTGTTTGCGGGGCTGGGCATGCTGCTGGCCGCGCTGGGGATCTATGGCGTGATCTCATACGGGGTGACGCGGCAGACGCAGGAGATTGGAATCCGCATGGCGCTGGGCGAGAGCGCGGCGCAGGTGCGGAGGCGGGTGCTGAGGAAGACGCTGCGGCTGGCTTGGGCGGGGGTGGCGCTGGGCGCGGCGATCTCGCTGATGACGGCGCGGCTGGTGGATTCACTGTTGTACGCCACTTCGCCTTGGGACTGGGCGACGTATGTGGGAATGGCCGTGGTGCTGCTGGCCGTGGCCGCGGTTGCGGGGTATGTGCCGGCGCTGCGCGCTTCGCGGATCAACCCGCTGGTGGCGTTAAGGGCGGATTGAGGGCTACGGTTTGACATCGATAGAGGCTGCAGAAAAGCGGCGAAGAGGGTGTAAAGCCTGAATCGCTTGTTTGCGGCTAACTGCGGGATTAAAGTCCCAACCTGACGCGTTCCTTTCAATCCGACAGCGAGTTTTTCGGAAAGCTGTGAGGTTGTGCCTCGACTCAAGGCCCTTAGCGTTGGGTGCGACGGCAGGGGATCCGGCTTAGCCGCGCCTGCGCGGATGTGACGCCTCCTATACTGGCAGCGGAGACACGGCGATGGATAACGCTACGATGGCGCGGCTGCTGGAGCAGACGGC
>JBAUOO010000044.1:0-2064 GCA_049579785.1 Steroidobacteraceae bacterium | reverse complement strand
CTCAAGGACCCAGCGCTTCAAGGCTTCGATGTATTCGGATTGAGTCATATGCCCTCAGGCAGTTTGATGTTTGCGACACACTTCGCGGGCAGACTCCGCATCGTCAAATACCCCAAGCGACGCGTCCTTACCACCACGTAGATACCACGCCTCGAAGCGATAGGCGCCGTTTACCCTAACGCAGGCAACGGTGTAGTGGCCGTCTTCGGAAATGGCGTGCCACTGACCGACGCGCTTCCAGCCCTCAGAGGTCATTGGGCGATCCCTTGCGTTTGCTGCGCAGCGCCAGCCGGTAACTGGAGCGGGAGGTATCTTCCAACGCCGTCATGCGCGAGAACTCTCCGGCGAAATGCCATAAGCACTGCCCGCGCTCGCCGTTTCTGTGCTTCTCGATGGCGCATTCCAACACGTTCGGCATGTCGAAGTCCTGGTTGTAATAACCCTCGCAGTAAAGCAGGCCGACAATATCGGCCGCTTCCTCGATCGAGCCGCTATCACGTAGGTCAGAAAGCCGCGGGCGCCGATCCTCCCGCGATTCGACTCCGCGGTTGATCTGCGCCAACATGACAACGGGACAGGACAGCTCCTTAGCGAGCGCCTTCGCCCCGTAGGCCACTTCCCGAAGCTGCTCGTAACGATTGGCCCCGTGACCTGCCACCAACTGGCAGTAGTCAATCATCACGAGCGATAGTCCGTGCCGTGCCTTGTGCCCGATGCATTCAGCCCGAATGTGTTCGATGGGGGGTAGCTGGCGGTCATCGATCCAGAGCTTTCGCTCACCGAACCTCGAGACGCCATCGCTCACCCGCACCCAATCATCGTCCGTGAGCTTCTTTGGCTGGCGAAGCTTCGTCTGCGAGATGCTGCCGAAAAGCGCCGTACACCTTCGGGCGAGTTGCAGCGCCGGCATCTCGGCTGAGAACACCGCCACCGGATCGTTGCGGGAGACGTGGCCGGCCATCGTCACGAGGAGCGAGGTCTTACCCGTACCAGGACGTCCGGCGATGATGGTGAGTTCTCCGGGCTCAAGGCCACCGGTGAGCAGGTCGAAGTCCGCAAGCCCGGTCTGGAGCCCGCACGGGCCCTCTCGGCGCGCGTCCAGGTCGTCAATCAGCGCCTTGGCTAAGTCGCCCGCACAGACGAGCCCAGTACCGTCCTGGCGCCCACGGAGCCTCGTGAGCTGCCGTGCGAGGTCTGCTGCCAGCTGCTCGGCGGAACTACCGTGTTCCGTTGCGCCCTCCTCCAACCGCCGGCCAATCTCGGCCAGCCCCCGAAGCTGCGCGCGCTCCCTCACCACTCGGGCGTACTGTTCCGCATTCGCAGCGCTCGAGGTCTCGCGCATGAGCCGCGAGAGATACGCAAACCCACCGGCCTCCTCCGAGCGCTTCTGCCGCTCGAGCCGCGCGTTCACCGTCACCGCATCGCCCCCTTGGAGTTCGGCGATGGTCGAGAAAATCAACCGGTGATCGGCGCGGTAGAAGTCCTCGGCCTTCAGAATCGGCGCCACCAGCGGCCAGACCTTCGTCCCGTCCATGAGCAGCGACCCGAGGACTGACTGCTCGGCCTCGACCGAGTGCGGCGGGAGTGGGAGATTTAGGATTTCAGCCGCCACTTGACCTCCTCGCTACGTCGAGGGCGTCTGGGAGTTCGCGGCGAGGCGCCGGCGCCGACTTCGGGCGGTTCTTCAGCGCGAAAAGTCCCTGGTAGCTGTTCGCAATCGACTGCTCGACTACGGCGGCCTGATCCGCACCGAATCCGGCCAGCTCGCGCTGGGCGGCCGGTATTGAAACCGGCTTGATGGGCTTGCGGATCTGTACCCGGTAGTCGCACCAGCGGGACCACGCGGCCGGATCGAGTCCGGGCGGGGGATCTGCTTCCCCTTGGGCCTTCACGCTGGGTGTCGCGCGCGCGCGCGTCTTACTCTTCTCTGCTCTTACTCTGCTCTGACTCTGCTCTAGCACGTTACCGAAACGTTTCTCATCGTTACTTGAAACGTTTCCAGAACGTTCCCGAAACGCCCTAACCCTGTTAGAGCTTGAAACGCTTGGAAAATGTCTGCGCTCC
>JBAUOO010000043.1:0-80361 GCA_049579785.1 Steroidobacteraceae bacterium | reverse complement strand
GGGAGGTTCCGATCCATGAGCCCGGTCTCGAGGCGCTGATCCGCCACAATGCGGAATCCGGGCGGATCGAATTCACGACCGATGCCGCTCAGGGCGTTGAGCACGGGCTTTTCCAGCTGATCGCGGTCGGGACCCCCCCGGATGAGGACGGCTCGGCGGACCTTCGGTACGTGCTCGCGGCGGCGCGCAGCATCGCTAGGCACATGAGCCGTTACTGCGTGGTGGTGACCAAGTCCACGGTGCCGGTCGGGACGGCTGACAAAGTGCGCCGGGAGATCGAGGCGGCGCTGAAAGAGCGAGGGGCGGGGGTCGAATTTGATGTGGTCTCGAACCCGGAATTCTTGAAGGAAGGCGCCGCGGTGCAGGACTTCATGAAGCCCGACCGGGTGGTCGTGGGCACCGACAATCCGCGCACGACGGAGCTGATGCGGGCGCTCTATGAGCCTTTCACCCGTAACCACGATCGCCTCATCGTGATGGACATCCGCTCCGCGGAGCTCACGAAGTACGCGGCTAATGCGATGCTCGCGACCAAGATCAGCTTCATGAACGAGCTGGCGAATCTCGCGGAGCGCTTGGGCGCCGACATCGAGAAAGTCCGGGTCGGCATCGGCTCGGATCCCCGGATCGGCTACAGCTTTATCTATCCCGGAACTGGCTACGGGGGCTCGTGCTTCCCCAAGGACGTGCGGGCGCTGATCCGCTCGGCCCGTGAGGTCGACCACGAGCCGCAGATTCTTAGCGCGGTCGAGTCGGTGAACGCGAGGCAGAAAGAGGTGCTGGTCGAGAAGATGCGCCAGCACTTCGGTGAGCATCTTAAGGGCCGCACCATTGCCCTCTGGGGCCTCGCCTTCAAGCCGAACACTGATGACATGCGCGAGGCACCCTCCCGGACGATCATCGAGCGGCTGCTCGAGGCCGGCGCCCGGGTCCGAGCCTACGATCCCGTGGCCGCCGCGGAGGCCAGGCGGCTCTACGACGGCCGGGAACGCTTCGAGCTGGCCCGCAACGCCTATGAGGCGGTCGAGGGCGCGGACGCGCTCGCGATCGTCACCGAGTGGCAGGAATTTCGCAGCCCGGACTTCGAGCGCCTGAAGCAATTGCTGAAGACGCCGCTCATCTTCGATGGCCGCAACCTCTACGATCCGGTGATGGTCGGCCGCTTCGGCCTGACCTACCATGCGATCGGGCGCGGGCAATCGGTCGAGCGGTGACTCTAAGCCAGGAACCCCCCATGCTCACCCCCGTCATCCTATCCGGGGGCGCCGGCACGCGCCTCTGGCCGCTCTCGCGCGAGCTCTACCCGAAGCAGCTTCTTGCGCTTACGGGCGAGCGCACGATGCTTCAGCAGACCGCGCTGCGCCTCGAGGGCCTGGCGGCGGCGCCCCCGGTGATCGTCTGCAACGAGGCGCACCGCTTCCTCGTGGCCGAGCAATTGCGCCAGCTCGGGATCGAGCCGCAAGCGATCGTGCTCGAGCCCACGGGACGCAATACGGCGCCCGCCATCGCACTGGCTGCCCACGCGGCCCTGAAGGCCGCGGGCCCGAAGACGGGCGCGGACCCACTGCTGCTCGTCCTGCCGGCGGACCATGTGATCCGCGACGTGCCGGTCTTTCACACGGCGGTGCACGCGGCCTTGGAAGCCGCCGAGCACGGCCAGCTCGTCACTTTCGGCATCGTGCCGACGACGGCCGAGACCGGCTACGGCTATATCCAACGCGGTGCTGCAAGCGGCGCCGTTTTTAGGATCGCGCGCTTCGTCGAGAAGCCGAGCGCGGCGGTGGCAAAGGATTTCGTGGCCTCCCAGGAGTACTACTGGAATAGCGGCATGTTTCTCTTTGGCGCGCGGCGCTATCTCGAGGAGCTTAAGCGTCTGGCACCTGCGATCGCGAGTGCCTGCGCGGAGGCGTTCGCGGCCGCAACGGCGGACCTTGATTTCACCCGCATCGACGCGAAGCTCTTCGAGGCCTGTCCGGCGAATTCGATCGATTACGCGGTGATGGAGAAGACCGCCGCTGCGGTCGTGGTGCCCCTCGCCGCCGGCTGGAGCGATGTCGGCTCGTGGGCGGCGCTGCATGAGGCGAGCGAGCCTGATGCGCACGGCAATGTCTCCCGCGGGGATGTGATCTGCGAGGACTCGGAGGGGTGCTATCTCTACTCCGAAAGCCGGCTGGTCTCGGCGGTGGGCCTGAAGGATCACGTGGTGGTGGAGACCAAGGATGCCGTGTTGGTCGCGCCCCGCAGCCGTGTGCAGGATGTGAAGAAGCTGGTCTTTAGACTCAAGGAGCAGGGGCGGTACGAGCACTCGCTGCACCGGGAGGTCTTCCGCCCCTGGGGCAGCTACGACAGCATCGAGAATGGGACGCGCTTCCAGGTGAAGAGACTCAAAGTGAAACCGGGCGCGGTGCTATCGCTGCAATTGCATCACCATCGGGCGGAGCACTGGATCGTCGTCTCCGGCACCGCGCGCATCACCCGCGGAGAGGAGGTGTTTCTGCTGGAGGAGAACCAGTCGACCTACATCCCGATCGGAGTGCGCCATCGGATCGAGAACCCGGGGAAGATTCCGCTGCACATCATCGAGGTGCAGTCAGGATCGTATCTGGGGGAGGACGATATCGTGCGGCTCGAGGACCACTACGGCCGCAAGGGCACGACCACCTAGCGGCCATGACCCCGCTCAGCGCCTTCAAGGCCTACGACGTCCGCGGCCGCATCCCGGATGAGATCAACGAGTCCCTCGCCTATGACATCGGCAGGGCGTTTGCGGCGCTGGTTCACCCGAAGCGCGTCGCCGTCGGGTACGACATCCGTCTCTCGAGCCCGCCGCTCGCCGCCGCTTTGAGGCGCGGTCTCACCGACTGCGGCTCGGATGTCCTCGATATCGGGCTCTTTGGCACCGAGGGGGCGTACTTCGCCACCTTCGCCGAATCACTCGACGGCGGGATCATGGTCACGGCGAGTCACAACCCGCCGGACTACAACGGTATGAAGTTCGTGCGCGAGCAGGCGCGTCCGGTGAGCAGCGACACCGGATTGAACGACATGCGCGCCCTGATCGAGTCGGGGCGCCTGCCGGCCCGGGCGGCGAAGCCCGGAGCCGTCCGGTTGCTCGACATTCGGGAGAAATACCTCCAGCACCTCTTGAGTTATGTCGATCGCGCGAAGCTCAGCAAGCTCAAGGTGGTCGTCAATCCCGGCAACGGCGGCGCGGGCCTGGTGGTCGATCAGCTCGAGCCGCACCTGCCGTTCGAGTTCATCAAGGTCAATCACCAGCCGGACGGCACCTTCCCCAACGGCGTTCCCAACCCCATGCTGGAGGAAAACCGCGCCGCTACGGCCGAGGTGGTGCGGCGCACGGGGGCCGATGTCGGGTTGGCGTGGGACGGGGATTACGACCGCTGCTTCTTCTTCGATGAGCAGGGGCGCTTCATCGAAGGCTACTACCTCGTCGGACTTCTGGCGGAGGTGTTCCTCGCACGCGAGCCAGGCGGGCGCATCGTGCACGACCCGCGTCTCACCTGGAACACCCTCGATCTCGTGCGGCGGCACGGTGGCGAGCCCGTGCTCTGCAAGTCAGGTCACGCCTTCATCAAGCAGAAGATGCGCGAGGTGGATGGCATCTACGGCGGGGAGATGAGCGCGCACCACTATTTCCGCAGTTTTTCCTATTGCGACAGCGGCATGATCCCCTGGCTCCTCGTGTTGCAGGTGATCGCGGAGCGCGGGCCGCTCTCGAAGCTCGTGGGCGAGCGCATGCGCCTCTATCCGATCAGTGGCGAGATCAATCGGCAGCTGAAGTCGGACACGCCCTCGATCCTCTCGCGCGTGCGGCGAGAGTACGAGCGTCGCGCGCTCGCGGTCGATTTCACCGACGGACTCTCGATGGAATTCCCCGAGTGGCGCTTCAACCTGCGGGGCTCCAACACCGAGCCGCTGGTGCGCTTGAACCTCGAGACGCGCGGCAGCGAGCCTTTGATGCGGCAGAAAACCGAGGAGGTCCTGCGGCTGATCGAACAGTAAGCCGGGCATGTGACTTGCTCATTGCGCCCGCGCGATCCCCCTCTCGGCAGGGAAACCCTTTGCAGGAACAGAAGCCGCCCTTGCGAGTGCTCATCGCGGAGAATCATCAGGATCTCAGCGAGATCATGAGCGAGTTGATCAATACCGAGCCCGACATGCGTTGCGTCGGGCAGGTATCGGATGCCGCCGAGGTGCTCAGCGCGGCGCGGCGCACCGCGGCGGACGTGCTCATTCTCGACCTCACGCTTCACGGGGGCAGCGGGCTGCCCCTCATCGGCGAGCTGACCGAGGCCCTGCCGTCGCTGCGAATCATCGTCTTCAGCGGACTCGCCTTCAGCGAGGACGTGGCCCAGGAGGCGAAACGCCGGGGCGCCGCCGCCTTCGTCACCAAGGGGGGCGATTTCGCCGTATTGCTGAGCGCGCTACGCCGCGGGTCGCAGGCGGTCTAGGCCCCTGGGGAGGCACGCGCGGGCACGCGCCTCAGTGGGAATGCGTTGCCGATCGCCTCGAAATCCCGGTCCGTGGCGAGCAGCTCGAGGCCGTCCCGCAGACAAAGCTGCGCGATGAGGCAGTCGATCGTCGAGCGGATCGTAAAGCCCCGTGACCGGCAAATGCGGTAGATCTGTGCCGCACGCTCATAGTCGGATGGAGTAGCTTCAGGCACGAGCGGAAAGGCCGATAGTGATTCCGAGATGCGAAGCGCTTCCACCTCGGTCCGCGCACCGACGAGCACCTCCGTGCGCACGAGTCCCGGTATTGCCAGAGACCGGTCCTCGGCAATGCAGACCGCGAGGTAAGCAGCCTCCGCGGAATTCACTCCGTTCAAGAAGCTGATCCACACGGAGCTGTCGACCAGGATGCTCACCGCCTGTCCCGGCGGTCCGCGCGTAGCGCATCCAGATCCCCGACCCAGGGGACGTTACCGCGCATGGCGAGCAAGTCCAAGCGCTTGAGCTTGCGCAGATAGTCCGCAAGCGCGGTGTTGATGGCCATCTTCTTGCTCGGGAACTTTCCCATCCTCATCACCTCCTCGAGCGCCTTCTCATCGACATCGACGTGCGTCTTCATGGCCAGGACGATCCCGAAAGTATCCCCAAAACCGGAGTCTCAGTGTACATTAACAGATAACTTTTTTGTACAAACTGACGCACCCGCAGATTGCCCTGCGCGCTGTCGGCTTGCAGAGACACTGGCTCTTGGCCTCGGCGACGAGTACCTTCCAACGTTCATCTCTCATCATTTGATCGGGGGCCTTCTCATGGCGCTTTGGAAAGAGACAAATACTGGAACCGCAACCCCTTCGGCCGGAAGCTCGCCGGGCTTCGGCGGCGCAGCGTCGCCGGCCGCGCAGCCCGAGAAGAGCAACGTCGCCCCGATTTCCGCGGAAATCCCCCGTCGCCCCGCCAAAGAGCAGCGCTTGGATATGAAAGAATCCGTGATCGCCTCGGACCTGACCATCGAGGGCAAGATCGTAGGCTCCGGCCATGTGCGCATCGCCGGCCGCTTCAAGGGTGACGTGCACGTCGATGGCAACGTGACGCTCGACTCCGGCGCCCATCTCGAGGGCCTGGTCAAGGCGAGCGTCGTGGTCGTGGGGGGCGAGCTCATCGGCAACATCGACAATGCCAAGCGCGTCGAGCTTCTGGAAACCGGCGTGATCACCGGCGATGTCAAGGCCGGCTCCCTCACCGTAGCGGCCGGCTCGCGTATGCGCGGCCAGGTCGAGTTCGGCTGGGAAGGCGAGAGTCGGACCAAGGCTGAGACGACCAAGGGATACGGCAGCTAGTAGCCTCGGAGCGGCCTATGAACGTCGCCTCTCGCCCGTCCCCGACGGGCAAGACGCGCACCTGCCCGCACTGCAAGGCGGTCATCCTCGAAAGCCTGAGCATTTGCCCAGGCTGCATGCACCATCTGCGCTTCGATTCGGATGCGGCGAAGCGCCAGGTCGCTGCCACCTCGGCGCTCCGGGTGGAGGGCATCATCCGCCACCCGCCGGTCGAGGAGCCGTGGGAGTACTACATCACCATCTCGATCCGCAATGATCGCGGCGAGGAGGTCGATCGCCAGGTGGTCAACGTCGGTGCCCTTCAGGGCACGGAGAAGCGCACCTTCACCCTGTCCGTGGAAGTGCTGCCTCCACAGGCGCCCGCTGAGCCGCAAATCCCGCAGCCGGTATCCAGCGCCGCGCCGAAGCCGGCAAAGGCCGCCAGCCCCCCGGCCGCAGCCGGGACCGGGTTAAAGCCCGCCGCCCCCGAGCCGCCCAAGCCTGCGCCGGGTCGTCCGGCGCCGCCACCTGCAGGCAGCGGGATCCGGCTACCCGATGGCACCATCCTCGCCCCACCGGGCTTGGGACCCAAGCGCAAGTAAGCGCGCATCGTGGGCACCGCGCCCGAGCGGCGCCGCGTGGCCACAATTTCAAAATTCCTGCTCGGTCTGCACCAGGAACTGCACGCGATTGATGCTGGTCGGACCCCGGTCGAAGGGAAAGGCGAGGTCGACGTGAATGACGTTGCCGAGCCCGGTGCGGGCGTTACCGAAGCGTAAACCGAAGCCGGCATCCTTGAGCATTCCGAGACCCGGGGTCGCGAGCTGCGGTTGACCCCAGGTGCGGCCCATGTCGAAGAAGACCGCGGCGCCCACGCGAAAAAGGCGAAACGGATACCAGTCGCTGAAGTAACGCTCCTCGAGCGAGAGCAGGGCTCGCGAGGTGCCGTCCTGGTAGCGCAGCGGATAGCCCCTCAAGCCGTTATCGCCACCCAAGAGGATCTGGTTCTCGAGGTCAAGGCGCTTGCCCGCCGTCGCCTCGAGGGTCGTGAAGAAGAGCCAGTTTCCCTCGCGAAAGGGCCAGTATCCGGACTGCTCGTCGTAGAAGCGCAGGGCGCTGCTCAGCACACCGTTCTCGAGCGAGCCTCGCGCCATCCTGCCGGTGAAGACACTCGAGACGAGGAGCGTGTCACCGCGGGAGAGCTGATAGCCATCGCCGGCGGCAAGCTGAAAGGGGAGCGCATCGCGGCTCGAGCCGAAGGCCGTATCGGCCCAGCCCAGCTGTACCGTCGCGTAAGCGCCCATGTCGAAGTCCTCGGTCCGGCCGATCTGGTTGTGGTTCTGGAGCTTCAACCACTGGTCCTGCACCAGGTCGAAACGCAGCCAGGGGTAGACGAGCTTGCGGTCCTGCGGCAGGACGGTGGGGCCGCTCCAGAGACTCGAGTCGGCAAAGGTATGCTCATCGTAGGAGAGCCCGGCGCTGTAGCGGCGGGTCCAGCCGTTCTCGAGCCCGCGCGAGAAGCCGCTGTAGACCTGATAGAAACGAGTGTGGTCGGCGAACTTGTCGATCTCCTGTCCGAGATCGTAGAGCGAATCGTCCTCGGTGGTGTCGTTGATGCTGATGCCGCCGGCATGGCGGGTCTCGAGCGCATAGAAAGGTCTGTCGAGGATGAACTGGCGCATCTTGCCGTCGCTCAGGCTTCCGTAAGCGAGGTCGGTCGTGAACCAGGTGCCCAGGGTGTGCGGGTTCGCCACCTCGATGTCCGACTCGGTGCGATCCACCGAGTTGGAGTGCTCGAGCTTCACGTCGGTGCCCGTCCCCAGGGTGTTGATATCCTCGATCTGCACCCCCGTCCGATTCGTCCCGCCGCTGCGCGAGTAGTCGAACCCCGGATTCAGCGTCCAGACATCACGGGTGATGACGAGGATGTCGACCTTGCCATCATGATAGGCAATGGGCTGGATCGAGGCGTCGTAGAAGTAAGGATTGGCCCGCAGGATGCGTGCCGACTCCTCGAGCAGATGGCGCGAATAACGCTCGCCGGGGTGAAAGAGCAGCTGCTCGCGGATGGTCGATTCGCGCGTCACCGGATGCAGGCGGTCGGCCAAGCGGAAGAACCAGTTGTTGTCCTTGGGATTCTCGAGATCGAAGATGTTCTCGTTGTGAATCACGATGCGCCCGATCACAGCGCCCGAGCGCTTAAGCTCGGCGTCCGAGGGGATCGGCGGCGCGCCCTTCTGCCGGGCAGGGCTCGCTGCGGCGACAGGCGGCGCCGTCAAGAGCAGCAATGCCGCCAGGAACGGCGCGAGGGAGTCCGTTCGCATGCCGCCGAGGATACTGTAACGCCCGCGGTTGCGAAGCAGGGTGTGTCCTGATATCGCTACGTTCATCCCAAAACGAGGAGTTCGGACATGCAGAGGCGGCGATGGCTGGTGGCGGCGATGTCGGCGGTGCTCTCACTGGGGGCGGCGGGGGCGCGGTCGGCCGATGCGCCTCGGGGCGTACTGGTGTTTGCCGCGGCATCACTGGCGAATGTGCTCGGGGACCTTGACAAGGCCTTCACCGCACGCTCGGGCATTCAGGTCACCTCCTCGCTCGCGGCCTCTTCCACGCTCGCCAAGCAGATCGAGGCGGGAGCCCCCGCGGATGTCTATTTCTCGGCCGACCTTCAGTGGATGGACTACCTGGAGCAACGCGGGCTGCTGCGGCCCGGTTCCCGCCAGAATTTGGCCGGCAACGCGCTGGTGCTCATCGCGCCGGCCGGCAAGGCGCGGCGGGTGCGGATCGCGCCGGGCTTCGATCTGGCAGCGCTCCTTGGCGAAGGACGTCTCGCCGTGGCCGATCCGGATTCGGTGCCCGCGGGCCTGTACGCGCGTGAGGCGCTCAGGAACCTTGGAGTCTGGAACAGCGTCGCGACGCGGCTCGTGCGTGCGGAGAATGTGCGCGCGGCGCTCGCCTATGTCGCGCGGGCCGATGCGCCGCTCGGCATCGTTTACCGCACCGATGCGCTCGTCGAGCCGCGCGTTCGCGTGGTGGGCGTGTTTCCCGCGGCCAGTCATTCGCCGATCGTTTATCCGGTGGCGCTCACCCGGGGGGCGAACGATGAGGCGGCGCGCTATCTCGCCTTCGTCACGAGCGCCGGTGCGCGGCCGATCTTTCGCAAGTGGGGCTTCGAGCCGTTGGCTCCCAAATAGCGGCGCCGCGCCGCCTTAGAATTTCCGCGAGAGGTACAGCGTCCAGCTGGAGACGCTGTAGAGCGCGTCCGGCTTTGCGCTGCCAAGCGGCTGCGGATCGGTCGGCAGGTCTCGCTCCCGCTCCGCATCGATGACCTCGCGGTAGTCGAGGCCGACATCCCAACCGGGCAGCACGTTGCGCCACTGCACGCCCGCTCCCGCATAGACTCCATAGGCCGGCGTTCCTTCCGGGAGGCGCGAGGCGCCGAAGAACGCATTCAGAGCGAGCGGCCCGTTGAACCGATAGCGGTAATCGAGCATCCGAACGCTCAGGAGCGTCCGCCCGCTGATGTCATCCGCCTCGAGCGCCACGCCCAGGTCCTGGTGCGTCGAGACCCGGCGGCGGGCGCCGAGGGCCACGTAAGGCCCGGCGCTCCATTTCGTGTCGTAGGGTTTGATCACATGCAGGTCGACGAGGGTGCGGGAATAGCTCGCGCCCGCGCTGACATAGAGCTCATCTCCCTCCGGGCGAGCGCCCGCGAAAGCGGCGGTTTCGGAATCATCATCGCCGCCGCGCAGCAGCGCCTCCCCATCGCGCAGATACCCCTCGAGGCGCAGGTAGTGGCTGCCGAAGACGTCCCGGCCGTCATCGACCTCGGCGCCCACCGAGTAGCCTTTCCAGGGATAGGAATAGCTGAGTGACTCGAGGTACTCGTTCTTGTACGGGAAGGTCGCAAAGAGTGTGTCGCCCTCGTTGGCGAGCGCGCGCAGCTGAAGCTGCAGGAGGCCGCCGAAGGAGGGCTCCCAGCCCAGGCGCAGCAGGTTGCTCTGGCCGCCCACCTCATCGGCCTCCGTAGTGGGAGTCGCCAGCACGCGTTGGTCGCCGAACCAGTTGCCGATGCTGTCACCATAGTTGACGAGGCCATCGAGATAGCCCGTCTGCACGTTGCTCGCGCCATGCACGTACCAGGTGGGCGACCAGGAGTCGAACTCGTACGTGAGGTTGAACGGGCCGATGCGCGGAAAATCGATTCCCGCCGAGAGATCGGCCTTGCCGACGAGCGGCGTATGACCTGCCAGGGTATCGTTGCCGGCATACTCGAAATAGACGGAGAAGGGCACGCGCCCGGGAAAGATGAACCGGCTGGTCACGGAGGCTTCCTGCTTGGCGACGACGTCGGTGCCGGCGTTGAAGCCGCTGGTCTGCGCCTTGCTGGGATTGATGAACGCCTGAAAGATATTCGAGAGCGACTCACCGCCCGCCGCCCCTCCGCCCCAGAAGAGCACGCGCTGGAGCGACAATGCCCAGCCACTGACCGGCTCGATACCCAGGCGGATGCCACCCATCTTGGGATAGCCGCGCGTCAGCTTACCGTTGGTGAGCTCGATGCGGTCCGATTCCGACATGCGCGCCACGAAGACCTCGTAGTGCAGTCCGAGCCGTGTCAGCGGCCGATAGTTCGATAGCGTGATGGAGGGCATGGTCGGCGCCTCGGTGCTCACCAGCATCGCGCTGTCGGTCATCGGCGACCACCAATGATCGCGCCAGCCGATATCGAGCTGCGCCCAGTCGAAACCGAGACTCAGCATCGTCCCGGTGGGCGTCGCCCGTCCCTGATAGGCGACGCCGCCGACATTGAGCAGCATGTAGGAATTGGGCTGAATATAGGCGGCTCCGGCGACCTGGTAGGGGCTCTGTGCCTTCTCCCCATGCTGATTCGGCAGCACGATGTTCGATGATCCGGAGGTTGCGGCGGCTGACACGCTGGTGAATTCCACGTCCGTGGTGTGCATGTAGCGCTCGAGATAGTGGCGCACGCGCTCGCAGAGCGGACGATCCACCTTGCAGGCCTTGGGTAACGCATCGAGCACCAGCGCCGCCGGGATCGGGCGGGTCATGACCGGCTCATCCCCGAGAATGAGCACCCGCTCCACTTGGGCTTCGACGTCCGGGTCGAGATTCAACGGCAGGTACGGCGATACGCCGAGCGCGTGCGCGACTCCTTGCGATGCGATGCAGGTGGCCGCCAGCAGCAACGCCGTTTTTCTCATCTTCGCGCGATCCATTTCCTCAGAAGCGGACAGGCACGGTATCGGGCCGTGCGGGAAAGATCAATTATCGTAGCTCACCCGGCACTCCGCGCCGCGCTCGAGGACTTCGCCGACACCGCGGGTGATGACGGCGTTCTCACCAAAGGTGACCCCGAGCAGCTTCCGATCGAAGCGGAAGGTCCGCAGCACCGGCAGCGGATCGAAGCCGCGGATGCCGGTGCGCTGATCCGTCGAGGGGATGATGCAGCGGGTGCAGGGCTTGACCAGGGTCAGTGTGACCGGACCGATCTCGATCGCGGCGATCCTATCCTCCGCGAAAGGTGGCAGGCCCTCGAGCACGAGGTTGGGACGGAAACGCGCCATGGGCAGCGCTTCGGGAGAGCGCCGGTTGAGATCCTCGAGCGAGGCGCGATTGCAGATGAGAACCGGGTAGGCGTCGGGGAAGGCGATCGGCGAGGGGCCGGCACCGGCGTACTCGGGATCGGCCCTGCGGCCGGGTGTTGCCGGCATGCGCACGATCCGCACCGGCTCACCGAGCACCCTGCTCACCCAGGCGGCGGTCGCATCGCCCTGATCCAACGCTGCGCATGAATCCTTCCAGATGCGCACCGGCCGGCCGAGCCCTTGCGGCGCAAGCGGCAGCGACAGCGGTTCCAACCCCGTGGATGTCAGGATCAGCTCGTGCTGGGTCAGCTGCGTCTCGATCTGGGTCAGCGACGGGTGAGTGCGCTGGGTGAGGAAGCTGCCGTCCTCGCGCACCACCATCCAGTGCCGATCCCACTCGAAGCCGGTGGCTGCGAGCCGTACCCGCGCCTTCGGTATCCCGCGGGCCGACTTCAGCGGATAGATGTTGAGCTCCGTGACAGTGACGCGCACGATGCTGGCTGTTATGAGTTGATCACGACAAAGCCTTCTCGTCGTGCCGCGGCGGCCAATCGGCTGTCGAAGCAGACCATCTCGAGCGTTGCCGGGTCGTGATTTGCGGCGATCAGCGCGGCAGATAACTGCAAGCTGTCCGCCGCCCGCAAGGAGTGCACGCGAAGCAACCGTTCGGCGGTGCGTCGGATCGCATCGCTCGGTACGACTTCGTGCCACGCCGCCGCGAGCCGCCGAGCCGCCTTCAGCGCGGCATCGGCGTCCTCAGGGGAGATCCTGCCCTCACGTTCGCGACGAGCAACCGCCGAAGCTATCTCGACCGGCGTTGTCCACCAAGCCACGACCTGCGGATCCTGCTGATACAGCTCGAGCAGCCTCTCGCGGGCGGGCTCATCGACGATCAGCGGAAGAATTGCCGACGTATCCCAGAATCGCATGCGGGTCAGCGATCGTGCGCGCGCTCTTCCAGGAGCGCATCGAGGACGCCGGCGGAGCGCAGCAATGGCCGGGGCAGCAGCCTCTGCAGCTCGCGTGCCGACAACGGGCGTGCGGCCGGCCGGGTAATCCCCTGCGCCGCCAGCAGCGCAAGTCGATCACCCCCACGGCCGCTCGACTCGATGCGCTCGATGCGCGCGATCGGCACGTCACGGTCGTATATCACTACGGGCTGCCCGGCCCGGACCTTGCGCAGGTACGCACTCAAGTTGTTCTTCAGTTTGGATACAGTAGCCTTTTCCATAGAGCCATTATAGCCTTAACAGGGGTGAAGGCAAACGGGGGCGGCACCGGTCAGCGCCCGCACCCAGTTCACTGGGGGTTCAGGCGCTTACGCTCCCAATAGCCGGCATGAGGCTCTGGAAGCCACGTCAGGACTTGGTCAGCATCGAGGATCATGATAAGAGTCGGCATCGGAGGGTATCGATATGACCATGCGACCCCTATCGATCGTTGGCGCGATGGCCGCAGCGATGCTGATCTGCCTCGGCTCCTTCGGCCAGGCGCTCGCGCAGGCGGCCGACCCTCCCGGCCGCGTCGCTCAACTCTCCTATCTCGACGGTAGCGTGTCGCTCGAGCCGGCGGGCACCAACACCTGGACGAGCGCCGACCTCAACCGCCCGCTCACCGTCGGGGACAAGCTCTGGGCGGATGAGAATTCGCGCGCGGAGCTCGACATCGGCGATGCCGTCATCCGCCTCGGCAGCACCACGGGCTTCTCCTTGCTCAACCTCGATGATCAGACCGCACAGATGCAGGTCACCGCGGGCACGGTCATCGTCCACGTGCTCACGCTCGCCGAGGGGGAAAACGACGAGATCGACACCCCGAATCTCGCCCTGACGCTGCAGCAGCCGGGCATCTACCGGGTGGAGGTCAGCGAGAGCGGCGATACGACCATCGTCAAGGTGGACGATGGCGAGGCGCTCGCGAGCGGCGGAGGGCAGTCCTTTCCGGTGACCGCGCAACAGAGCGTCACGTTCACCGGCACCCACACGCTTGCGGCCGATTACGCGATGCTCGGAGCGCCCGACTCCCTCGATGATTGGTCGCTGCAGCGCGACCAGCAGTTGCAGCAGCAGGCCGCTGCCGCGCAGGAGTACGTTGCGCCGGGGACCGTTGGGGCGGATACCCTCGGATCCTATGGCAGCTGGGACTACACAGCGGATTTCGGCTATGCCTGGTTCCCCACGGTCGCCGTCGGCTGGGCCCCCTACAGCCTCGGCAATTGGGCCTGGATCTCACCCTGGGGCTGGACCTGGGTCGATGAGGAGCCCTGGGGGTTTGCGCCGTTTCACTACGGCCGATGGGGTTACTGGCACAACCGCTGGTGTTGGGTTCCCGGACCCCGCCGGGTGCATCCGATATACGCGCCGGCACTGGTGGGGTGGGTCGGTGGCCGGCATGCGGGGGCGTCAAGGACGACCGGCGCGCCTGTGGGCTGGTTCGCGCTCGGGCCGCGGGATGTCTATGTGCCCGGATACCACGCGAGCGCCGCGTACGTGCGGAATATCAACATCACGAATACGCGCATCCTCAACACCGCCGACATCGCCACCGTGTACCAGGGACGCGCCGCCAACCTCCGCTATGTCAATAGCGAAGTCCCGGGCGCGATCACCGCCGTGCCGCGCAACGTATTCATCTCGGCGCAGCCCGTGGGCCCGCACCGCCTGATCCTGCCGCACCAGAGCACCGTCGACCTCCGCGCAACCACCGCCGCTCCCGCCATCACCCCCGAGCGCCAGAGCGTGCTTGGAGCGCGTGCGGGCCGGACCGTCAGGACTCCGCCGCGCGCGCTCATCGACCGATCCGTCGTGGCGCGACTCGCGCCGCCGCGGGCTCCGGTCACCTTTGCCCGCGAGCAGGCGGCGATTCGGGCGAATGGCGGTCGGCCCCTATCGGTGAGGCAGCTCTCGCAGATGCGGCCGTACACGCCGGCGGCGACGGTGCGTCTTGCGCCGGCGAATCGGGGCGCCCCGGCGGTGCGCATCATGTCGGCCCGCGAGCGCGCGTTGCAGTATCCGACGCTGCCGCCGGCACGCGCGCTGAGAAATGATCGGCCACCCTGGGCGCAAGCGCGGGTGATGCAGCCGCGTGCACCCATGGAGCATATGACTCCCGAGCGTCAGGGGGCTGAGCAACGGTTCGTTCCGCAGCCGGCCCCCGGGGAGCGCCGTGCTTCGCCGGAGCGCCAGGCGCCCGAGCAACGCTTCGTTCCGCAGCCGCCCGCGCCCGAGGAGCGCTTTGCTTCGCCGGAGCGTCAAGCACCTGAGCAACGCTTCATTCCGCAGCCGGCCGCGCCCGAGGAGCGTTTTGCGCCAGCCGAGCGTCAGATACCGCAGCCGCGGTCCGCGGCACCGAGCGCGCCGCGGGAGTCGCCGCCCGCCGCTGCGCGCGCGGCTCCCGCGAGAGCGCCGCAGTCGCGATCGGACGGACGCCCGCCGCGGTGAGCATGCGTGGCGCCTAGAGCATGCGTGCCGCCTAGAGCAGGCGCGGCCGCACCTCACAGGGCCTCCAGCCCGCGCAGCGTTTGCTCGTAGTCTTGCGACTCGCCTGCCGGCACCATGTCGCGCAATTTGACAAAAATGGCCAGGGCAACGACATAACAGGCGAGCGCCACGAGGAGCGTGAAGTTGAATCCCTTCTCGTAGGAGAGGAGCACGCTCAGGAGCCCTCCCACCACCGTGCAGATACCGTTCATGCCCCAGGCCCACGCCACCGCGCCGCGCGGCTGGCGCTCGAGGGCGAGGATCCCGAGCGGGAAGGGCATGCCGAGGAAGAACCCCAGCGGGAAGAGCAGCGCGACGGAGAACGCCACGCGGCCGGCAAGCGGTTGCGCGAGGACGAGGTGCGAAATGGAGGGATACCAGAGGATGAGCGCGAGGCCGATGATGATCACGGCGAGGAACGGCCGCGACCAGCGGCGCTGCGGCGAGATTCCCAACCGCTCGGAGGCGGCGCTGCCGAGGCCCGCGGCGCAGAGCAGGGTGCAGATGACCGTCGAGTACGTATACAGCGGGCTGCCGATGAGGTTCATGAACTTCTGGATGTAGACGAGCTCGAGCATGATGAAGCCCGCGCCGAGGCAGGAGAAGTAGGTGAGGAGCGGCGCGGCCGCGGCGCCTTCCTGCCGGCCCACCCGGGAGAAGCGCAAGGGTACGAGGACGAGCAGGATCACGAAAATCACCGACGCAGCGGCTGTCAGGAAGAGGTGGATCTCATCCATCGGCACGCCGCGGATGATCGAGGAGTTGAGCACGTACTCCGTGCCGGGGTCGATGAAGTTGCCCGGTTTGGCCTGCACATGACCCAGGTGCTCTCGCAGCTCGCCGTAGTACGGCTGGTCATCGGTCACCGGGGCGAAGTCCGCGGGGATCCTGTTCGCGAGCCAGGCAGGATACGAGCCGGAATAGAACACCGAGGGAAGGAAGCTCCTCGTCGGCTCGAGCGGGTTCTCCCACAGGTACAGCCGGTCCTTCGGCGCGAGCTTCGGCGAGCCGACGAAGGCGTTGAGGGCTGCGATCTCCGCCGGCGTCCACGGCCGCATCTTGATGAGGAGCGTCGGCAGCGTCAGCTGCGTGGGCGAGAAATAGAGCACCACGTGGCGCTGCAAGTCGGTGAGGCCCAGCCGCCGCCAGGCGAGCGCGGCGGTGGTGATCATCCTGGGATAGGCGAAGTTGTTGACCTGCAGCACGCCGTTTGGGGTCAGGTGCAGGAAGTACTGCTCGTAGGCCTCGGCTGTCTGCAGGTACATCGGCGCCATTGCGCCGGTCCCTTGCGCAATGCTCGAGCTCGTGTAATCGCTGTAGAGTTGGATGATGTCGTATTTGCGATGAGCGTGCTGCAGGAAGCTGCGTCCATCGCCGACGTGCGGGTCGACCGCGGGGTCATGGAAGATATTGCCGATGTAGGCGGAGTAGCGGCCGAGGGCGAGTCTCATTACCGTCGGCACGAGCTCGATCGCATCGACCCGTTTCGCCCCATACATGAGCGCCGCCTTGGTCTCCTCGCCCCCGGCGCTCCCAATCACGAGCACGCTCTGATGGGTATCGCGTTTCAGGTAGTGCGCGGCAAGCACGCCGATCTGCCAGAAGTCGACGTTCGCGAGCTCGGGATCCTGGCGGATGCGTGCGCGCAGCGCCGGCAGATTGCCGTCGAATTGGTAGAAGTAGCTCGTCTGATTGCCGCCGTCATACTGGATGGCCTTGCGGTTGCCGGCCTGGTGCCAGGCGGTGATCGTTTCGCGGCCGAGAGTCTGGTCGATGACATCGACCTTGGAGATCGGGTCCCAACGGACGAGCTCGTCCCGCCCCTCCCGCACCGCCGTCAGGATGCCGCGCTTCTCGATGTGGTAGCGGTAGGAGATGTAGTTCTTGCCGCGCGCCGCCGGTACCGCGGCAATGGCGAGTGCCATCGCCACGCAGCCGACGCCGATGGCGCGCGAGCTGCTGAAGAGCGCCGCGGCGATCAGAGCCAACGCCGCGGCGCACACGATCAGACCCCCCGGGCCGATCATCAGGATGAAGGGTACGACGATCACGGTGCCGAGACCGGCGCCGACCAGATCCCAGAAGTAGAGGCGCTGGATCCGCGATGCGTAGGTCGAGAACACCGTAATGAGCACGTAGCCCGCGAGCCCGAAGGGCACGAGCAGCGTGAGATACAGCGCGCAGAAGGCGCCCACGGTGGTGAGCGGCGCCTTCACGATCCGGTGATAGTCGAGCGGCAGGGCATTGATGATCGGGTTGAGAAGGAGCGCGGACAGGGTGAAGCCTGCGCAGCAGGCCACGAGCACGCTGCGGATGTCCCGCTGCGGAGCTAGCGGCTTCAGGGTCGCGAAGAGCCCCGCCAGCCCGAAGGAGAAGATCGCGAGGGAGACCACGAAGTACGAGAGGTTCGGGGTGAGCGTCACGTCGAAGACCCGCGTGAGCATCAGCTCCAGAATCAGCGTGGCAAGCGCGGTCACCAGCACGCCGAAGGAAAGTCTGCGCATCTGGCTCACTCATCTGTGGGAGATCTTCGTTCGAGGGAGCATTTCTCGTACCTGAAGCTCGGCAATGGGTATCATGACTGCGATGAGGCCATGGCACCTCGCGCCTTGCGATTGGCTACCCACGTGAAGCCCGCCGGGCTCCTCTTGACGCTCGCGGCCGTGCTGACTGCGGCGCTGGTGTCGCCGTCGCAGGCGGCGGGCATCGAGCGGTGGTCGGCGGCCCGCGCCCGGGCGTGGTATTCCGCTCAGCCCTGGATCTTGGGCAGCGATTACATCCCCGCCGATGCCATCAACGAGCTCGAGATGTGGCAGGCCGCCACCTTCGATCCGAAGCGGATCGACCTCGAGCTCGGTTGGGCGCAGGGACTTGGCATGAATACGATGCGGGTGTTCCTGCACAACCTCCTTTGGGAGCAGGACCCGAACGGCTTCAAGCAGCGCATGCGGATTTTCCTCACGATCGCCTCGCGGCATCACATCAGGCCGATATTCGTGCTGTTCGACTCCTGCTGGGATCCGGATCCGAAGCCAGGTCCCCAACACCCGCCGGTGCCCGGCGTGCATAATTCGGGCTGGGTGCAGGCACCGGGAGCGAAGCGTCTCGATGACCCGGGTCAGTACGATAAGCTCGAGGCCTACGTCAAAGACATCGTCGGCAGCTTTGGCGAGGACGATCGGGTGCTCGCGTGGGATCTCTGGAACGAGCCCGACAACCCGGGCGGGGGCAACTACGCGGCGCGAGAGCCCAAGGACAAGTTCGCGCGCGTCGCCGCACTCCTGCCTCGAGTGTTCGCGTGGGCGCGGGCTGAGCATCCCCTGCAGCCTCTGACGAGCGGACTGTGGCACGGACCTGATTGGAGTAGACCCGCCGGCTTGAATGCGATCGAGAGGGCTCAGCTCGCCGACTCCGACGTCCTGACATTTCATAACTACGGTTGGCCCGAGGAATTCCTGCGCCGCGTCCGGGAGCTCCAGATCTACCGCAGACCGATGATCTGCACGGAGTACATGGCCCGCGGCGCGGGCTCCACCATCGATGGCGATCTTCCCATCGCCAAGCGGTTGAACGTCGGCATGATCAACTGGGGGCTCGTCAAGGGCAAGACGCAAACCAACCTGCCGTGGGACTCCTGGGAGCGCCCGTACGTGCTCATTCAGCCGGCGGTCTGGCATCACGATCTGCTCTGGCCCGACGGTGCGCCGTATCGCGAGCGCGAGGCGCAGATGCTGCGCGCCCTGAGCGATGCGCCCAAGGGCATCGTTCCCGCTTCGATCGATCTCGGCGCGCCCGGAGGCTGAGATGCATCCGGGTGCGATCGACTGGACGATCATGGGGGTGTACTTCGCCTTCGTGTTAGGTGTAGGCGCGGCGCTGAAGCGCTCCATGCGCACGAGCACGGATTACTTCCTCTCGGGGCGCGCGATCCCGGCCTGGATCACCGGGCTGGCCTTTATCTCGGCGAACTTGGGCGCTCAGGAGGTGATCGGCATGGCCGCCTCGGGCGCCAAGTACGGCATGGCGACCAGCCACTTTTACTGGGTGGGGGCGATCCCGGCGATGGTGTTTCTCGGGATCTTCATGATGCCGTTTTACTACGGCTCGCGCGCTCGCTCGGTGCCGGAGTACCTCAAGCTTCGCTTCGACGAGAAGACCCGGGGCTTGAATGCGATTTCCTTCGCGGTCATGACGGTGTTCTCCTCGGGAATCTCGATGTACGCGATGGCGCTCCTGCTGAAGCTGCTCCTCGGCTGGGGCTTCACGATGAGCATATTGCTGTCGGCGCTCATCGTGCTGGTGTACGTCCTTCTGGGCGGCCTCACCTCGGCCATCTACAACGAGGTGTTGCAGTTCTTTCTCATCGTCTTCGGCTTTGCGCCGCTCGTGTTCCTCGGCTTAAAGGACGTGGGCGGATGGCACGGGCTCACGGCGGGCTTGCGAGCGGTGGCGGTCTCGCGCGGCTTCGCGCCCGATGCCTGGACGAGTACCTGGAGCGTCATGGGCAGTCCCTCCTCCAATCCGATGGGGGTCGAATGGCTGAGCATCGCGATGGGACTCGGGTTCGTGCTGTCCTTTGGCTACTGGTGCACCGACTTTCTCGTCGTGCAGCGGGCGCTCGCGGCCGATTCCATGGAGGCGGCGCGGCGCACACCGCTCATCGCCGCGGTGCCGAAGATGCTCTTCCCCTTCCTCGTCATCCTTCCCGGGATGATCGCCATCGCCTCGACCCTGCACGGGGGGGCGAGCGGTCTTGCGCTGCCGCACAAGGCGGATGGCTCGCTCAATTACGACATGGTGATTCCGCTCATGCTCGGGCACTACTTCCCGAACGGGATGCTCGGCCTCGGGCTCACGGCGCTCATGGCGAGCTTCATGACCGGCATGGCGGGCAATGTGACCGCCTTCAACACGGTGTGGACCTATGACATCTACCAGGCCTACATCCGCCACCGGGCGAGTGATAAACACTATCTTGGCATGGGGCGCATCGCCACGGTCGCCGGCATCGGGTTTTCGATCGCGGCAGCCTATGCGGCCAACCGCTTCAACAACATCATGGACCTGCTGCAGCTGCTGTTCGCGTTCGTGAACGCGCCGCTCTTCGCCACCTTCCTCCTCGGCATGTTCTGGAAGAGAGCGACCGGACACGGAGCGTTCCTGGGACTTCTCGCCGGCACGGGGGCGGCGGCCGTGCACCATGGACTCACGCTGCCGGCGGGCAGCATGAGCGGCATCAAGGGCGGTTGGATCGCGGTGCTGCACCTTTATCCGAGCCAGATGGCGCAGAATTTCTGGACGGCGATCTACGCCTTTGCCGTCTGCTTCCTCGTAACCGTGGGGGTGAGCCTTCTCACGCGGCCTCGGCCGGCGGGGGAGCTCACCGGGCTCGTCTACTCGCTCACGCCGCGCCTGCGCGCGGCGGGTGAGCGCTGGTATGCGCGGCCGGCCGTGCTCGGAGCCGGCGTGCTTGCGGGCGCCATCGTGCTTAACCTCATCTTCCGCTAACCGCCATGACTCTCGACATCCGCATTCCGATCGGCAGCCTCTTCGTTCTCCTCGGCGCACTCCTTGCGGGCTACGGACTTCTCAGCAATCCGGCGATCTATCGCCGCTCGCTCGGCATCGACGTCAATCTGTGGTGGGGACTCGCGTTGCTCGCCTTCGGGCTGGCGATGCTGGCGCTCGCCTGGCGAGCCGCGCGCGCCTCGTCCGCCGCCGAGCGCGCGAGGGACAGCTCCCGCTCCCGGTAGCTCGCCCGCATCCCGGGTCTGATCTTCGGCAGCTGGAAGGTGAACCACGCGGCGCCGGCGATGCAGAAGGTGCCGGTCAGCATGACCGTGTGAGGGGCACCGATGTGCTGCGCCAGCGCGCCCGCCATGAGGCTCCCGAAGGGCGCCGCGCCGAAGAACGCCATGGTGTAGTAACCCATCACGCGTGCGCGCTTGTCGTCCGGCACGAGCGACTGGATGATGGTGTTGCAGACGGCGGCGGCCTGAATGAGGCCGAACCCGACCACGACCATCAGCGCGAGCGACAGCCACAGCACGTGCGACAGGCCGAAGAGGATCAGTCCGACGCCAAGCAGCGCAACCGCGACCTGCAGGGTGCGGGTGAGCCCGGCAACGGACTTGCGCATCGCGAGGGCGAGCGCGGAGGTGAGAGCCCCGGCGCCGGAGGCGGCGGTGAGCCATCCGAGCGTGTGCGCATCGCCGTGCAGGACCGTGCCCGCAAAGACCGGCAGCAGCACCGAATAGGGCCACCCCATGAGGCACGTCATCGCCAGGAGCAGCAAAATGGTGCGGATCGGCCGAAAGCCGCTGACGTAGTTCCAACCCTCGCGCAGCTCCTGCAGCAGGGTGCTTTCGGCGCGGGTGCGGGTATTCAGCGCCGTCAGCCGCATGAGCGCGAGCGAAGCGATGACGGCGAAATAAGAGACGCCATCGATCAGAAAGCACCAGCCCTCGCCGAATGCCGCGATGATGAGACCGCCGATGGCCGGACCGATGAGCCGCGCACCGTTGACCATCGAGGAATTGATGGCGATGGCGTTAGCGAGGTCGCCGCGGTCCTCCACCATGTGGACCAGGAAGGATTGCCGGCCCGGCATGTCGAACGCGTTGATCAGGCCTTGAAAGATCATGAGCCCGATGATCTCCTCGAGGGTGATCCGGTGGGTGAGCGTGAGCGCCGCGAGCGACAGGGACTGTAGGGCGGCAGCCGCCTGCGTGACGACGAGCAGTCGCCGCCGCTCCAGGCGCTCGACCCACACGGCCGCGAACGGCCCGAGGAGGAAGGAGACGATCTGGCCGGAGAAGCTCACGACGCCGAGAAGCAGCGCCGAGTGCGTGAGCCGATAGACGAGCCACGCCGTCGCGAGCCGCGTCATCCAAGTGCCGATCAGCGAGATGCTCTGCCCGAAGAAGAAGAGCTTGAAATTGCGGTGGCGCAGCGCCCGCCAACCATGCGAGATGCCCCTCACGGCTGAAGCAGCCGGTTCAGGATCTGCCCGGCTCGGGTGAGGATCCGCCGCTCCTCCTCTTCCAGGCTCGTGGTCGCCTGCACGAGCCAGGCGCGCTTGAGGTCCTGGGTGCTGCTGCGCACCGCGGCGCCCTTGCCGGTGAGGGTGATGTTGACCTGCCGGCCGTCGCTCGGATGCGCCCTGCGCTCGATGAGGCCGCGCTCCTCGAGCGTCGCGATCGCGGCACTCATCGACTGCGGCCGCATGCCCTCCGCGCGGGCGAGCTCGGCGGTGGTCGCCGGACCGTCGCGGTCCAGGCGTGCCAGCACCGCGGATTCGGTGAGCGACAGCTCGTGCTGCGCGGCGGCGGCGCGCATGCGCCGCGTGAGGCGCCCGATGGTGCGGGCGAAGTCGCTGACGTCAAACTCGCGCGAGCCTGCCATGGACCGCAGGATAGCAGAAAGACAGGTAGACTGATCAGTTTATCTTTCTATTCCGCGGAACGCGTCACGGAGGCTCTGCACGCCGTGCGCGATCTGCGGCAGATCGGTGGCGCCGTAGCCGAATACCATTCCCGAGCGCTCCGGGGGGCCGAGAAAGTAGCGTGACAGCGTGTGGATCCTGACGCCCCTCACCCAAGCGCCAGCCGCGGCGGCTTCCACATCGATGCCGGCTCTTGCGATTGCGGCGACGTGCATGCCGTAGAAGGAGGGAACGGGCTCGAGCCACTCACGGAGCTCCCGTGTCAGTGCCGCCGTGAGGGCGTCGCGGCGGCGGCGGTAGATCTCGCGCATCCGACGCACGTGCCGCTCCAGGTGTCCTTCGGCAATGAAGCCGGCGACGCTCGCCTGCATCGGCACGGGGCTGTGCCAATCCATGCAGTTCTTGGCCGCGACCAGCGTCGGCATCGCCCAGGCCGGAGCGACCAGGTACCCCAGGCGCAGCGCGGGCAGCATGCATTTGGAAAACGTTCCAACATAGAAGACGAGCTCGGCCGCCTCGGGGGTGCGCAGCGCTTCCAACGCGCCACCCTCGAACCGGAACTCCCCGTCATAGTCATCCTCGACAATGAGCGCGCCGCGCTTGCGCGCGAGCGAAAGGAGCTGGACGCGGCGTCTCGGGGAGAGGGTCGCGCCGAGCGGAAACTGGTGGGAGGGCGAAACACAAATGACATCGGCATCCGGCGGAATGGCCTCGACGACGATTCCGTCCGCATCCACCCGTACCGGCGCCAGGCGCGCGCCGGCCACGAGGAACGCGGCGCGCATCGGCGGATAACCGGGCTCCTCCATCGCCACCACCGTGCGCCCGGATATCACCAGGGTGCGAGCCAGGATATCGAATGCTTGCTGCGCGCCCGAGGTCACGAGAATGTCTTGCGGAGCGCAGACGACAGCACGCGTGACGGCGATATGCCGCGTGATCGCCTCGCGCAGCCGATGGTTGCCCTGGTTGCCCTGCGGACTGCGGAAGGTCGCCGGCCGGCGCTCGAGCAGGCGGATCTGCTTGGCGCCGACGCGGCGAAACACCTCAAACGGGAAGAGTCGGGCATCCACCAGCGCCGGGCGGAAGTCCGCCTGTCCGCACGCCTTGCGCTCATCCCCCGGCGTTTCTCGCCAGAAGCCGATCGCGGCGGTGACCTCGGGCCGCAGCCAAGTGGGATTGAGCTTATGGGCCGGCCGCGAGAGGAGCGGCTGAAGCGGCTGACGCGCAGCGGGCGGGGCAGATGCGACAAAGACGCCCGAGCCGCGGCGGCTCACGAGCAGCCGCTCGGCCGCGAGCCGCTCATACACCGCGGCGGCGGTGTTGCGGGAGACTCGCAGAAACTCCTGCGAGCGGCGAGTGCCGGGCAGCCGCGCACCGGGCGGCAGCCGCCCCTCGACGATGGCCGCCTTGAGCTGCTCGTAGAGGCTCCGGGACGCCTCCCGCGAGCCCGGCGCGGGCAGATCGAGCGACAGCTCGAACAGGGGCTCGGTGGCGCGCGGCGCTCGGGAACGTTGGCCCACTGGTTTTTTCTCCAACCGGCCCTTCAGCTGCGGGGGCCGACGCGCTATTTCTGCGCCATTGTAAACGGAGAGCCCGATGACCCGGACGAAGCGCCTCGGCGGCACGCTCGCTGCCGCAATTATCTGTGCATTCCCGCTTGCAACCGCCGTGCTCGCCGCGCCGCGCTCCGCAGGCTCCATGCGGCTCGAGAAGCAACCGCATGCCTTCGATTTTCACTTCGGCAGCTGGAGGACACACATCCTGCGGCGCGCGTCGATGCCATCAGGGGCCAGCCACTGGGTCAAGATGACCGGGACGGTCATCGACCAGCCGCTATGGCACCGGCGGGCCAACCTGGAGAAGATCGAAGCGTCCGGGTCGGGGCGGCACTTTCAGGGATTGACGCTCTTTCTCTACGACCCGAGGAGCGGGCAGTGGAGCCAGCAGTACGCCGACAGCAGCGATGGCATCATGAACGAGCCCGTGTACGGGGATTTCAAGGACGGACGCGGCGTGCTTTACGGCTGGAGCGGCTCGGGCGGCAGGAGAACCCTCGAGCGCGACACCTGGTCCAACATCACGCCGGATTCCTATCACTTCGAGATCGCATCATCGACTGACGGCGGCAAGAGCTGGGTCAAGGAGTTCATCGCCCAGCTCACGCGCCGGAAGAAGCCGCCCGATCACGGCACCCCCCACACGGCGGGCAGCGCCGCGGAGCACGCTTTCGATTTCAACTTGGGCCGCTGGCGGACTCGGATTCGCGCCGTGCTCAACCCGCTCTCGGCACCCGGCCTCTGGAGCAGTTTGCAGGGAACGCACGTGGTTAATCGCGTATGGGACGACTGGGCCAATATTGGCCAGCTGGAAGTCGATGGTGCGAGTGGCCACATCGAAGACCTGGCGCTCAGGCTTTATGACCGCAAGACACATCAGTGGCGGGTCTATTTCGCCAACAGCGGCTCCGGCACCCTCGATCCGCCGATGGTCGGGGACTTCAGGGACGGTGTCGGAACCTTCGTCTTTCTGAATGAGGTGGAGGGAAGGACGGTGTTGGTTCGAAATGTCTGGTCCGACATCACCTCGAGATCCTGCCGCCAGGTCTGGGCCATCTCAGCCGATGGGGGCAAGAGCTGGGTACCTACCTGGGTCTCCCGCGACACGCTCGGGCGCTGATGCCGCCAGAGCGCGCTCATCGCTTGCGCGGGATCGGCTCATCCAGGACGCCCGACTCGATCTCCCGCAGCAGCTCCCGAGCCTGCGCGCTCGTGCACAGGCGCTCGTCGAGGAGCGCGCCGAGCAGGCCTCCGAGACATGCGCCCATCGCCACGGCGATGGCCGCTGGCGGATAGCGGTCGAGGCTCATGACGAGCTCGTCCAGCTCCTCGATGCACTCATCGATCACCGCCTCATCGCCCGCGGTGTGCTCATCGGACTCCCGAATCAGGGACATGGAGATCTCCCGGCCGTACACGACTCACCTGTCAACTGCAGAATAGCGCGTCGTCAGCGGCTCGGGGACCTCGGCAGAGGGCATCGCGCGCATTACTGCGCGAACACGCAGGCAAATGCGATTCGCAATCCAGGCGCTCGTCCCTAGACTGTTCTCCATCGCCTCATCCGGCAAGAGACCAACATCAGGAATGCGCCATGAACAGCTTCACGCTCACCGCCGTCGGTAATCTCTCCCGCAACCCCGAGCTCACCGTCAACGGCACGCTCACCTATGCGAAGTTCTGCCTGATCGGCAACGACTACGCCGGCAAGGACGAGGACGGCGGGATCCGCGAGATCGTCACCAGCATCTGGTTCACGGCATTCGGTCCGCTCGGGGAGACGATTGCACGCACCGCGCGCAAGGGCGACCAGCTCATCGTCGAGAGCCAGGTCCGCGCGGACAACTGGACCGACAAGGAGGGCGAGCGGCACTACGACTACAACTTCGTCGTGCAGGGCTTTCGCTTCGGCGCGCCGGGCAAGAGCAAGCGCGAGGAGCGCGCGGCGGGGCGGCGGCCCGAGGAGTCGCAGCGGCTGGTTGCGGGCGCTTAGAAAGGGAGAGGAACCATGTTGCTGCGATTTGCTCGAGTCCTGATCCGTGCGGCGCTGCCGGCCGGCACCGCGCTCGTCTTCACACTGGCCGTGGCGTTGGCCCTGCCGCAGCCGGCATTCTCCCAGACTTCGCCCTTCCTCACGGGCGCAACCGCTCTTGAGACCAACATTCTCGCCTGGCTGACACCCATCGCCATCATCCTCGTCATGGTCCTCGGGGGCATGGCGATGGCAAATCGAATTTCGTGGGGGTGGTGTGTTGGGGCGATTTTGGGGATCGCGATCGCATTTGGCGCGCCGCAGATCGTCTCGTGGGTGCGCGGCATGTTTGGCGTATGAGGGAGCACCAGCGATGGACAAGGGAGCTGTTTCCTGGGGCGCTTCGCATTTGGCAGGGCGGATCTCAGAGGCGCTCGCCGCCGATCCGCTTTTTGTCGGTGCGACCCGACCACCGATGCGCTGGGGCGTCACGTACTCGGCGCTGCTGTTCAACCTGATATTCACGCTCGAGGCGTTTCTCGTCACCAGAAACCTGCTGACGCTGCTCGTCGCACTGCCGATCCATGGCGCGAGCGTGCTGCTCTGCGGGCGCGATGCACGTTATTTCGATCTGCTGCTCCTCTGGGGACGGACGAGGCTGCCGGCGCTGCTCGCCAACGGACGTTGGTGGCGGGCGAGCAGCTACAGCCCTCTGGTTCTCGACCCGCCCCGATGGTCGGCGAGGCGCCGGGGGGAGGTCACGGTGGTCATTGCCGATCCCCGACCGCGGAGTTTGCAGTCGTGCTGAGCGCGGCGCGTAGGGCCGCCGTCGGACGCGAGCTCGCGGTGGAGCGCTACATCCCCTATACGGCACATGTGGCACCGGAGGTCGTCCGGACCGCTCTGGGGGATTATCTGCAGGTGTTTCGCCTCGGAGGGGCCAGCTTCGAGAGCGCCGATGCGGAGCAGCTCAATGTCTGGCACGAGAAGCTGAATGTCCTGTGGCGCAACGTGGCCGCCCCGGGCATAGCGCTCTGGACCCACATCATACGTCGTCGCGAAAGCCTGCCACCTTGCGCCGACACCTCCACGGGGTTCGCAGCCACCCTGCACGAGAAGTATCGGCGACGGCTCGCGGGGGAGATTCTCATGGTCAACGAGATCTACCTCGCCGTGCTCTATCGGCCGATGGCGGGACGGGCGGCGGGCCTGCTCTCGGGGGCGATCGCCCGCCTCAAGCCGGCGACCTCCCGGCTGGAGATCGCCGATGCCCTCGAGGCGTGTCACAAGCTCGCGCAGACACTGAGTGCTTCGCTGGCGCGTTACGAGCCGGAAGCTCTCGGCTGTTATGAGGCGGCGGGTCGCTGGTATTCCTCCATCTGCGAGTACCTCGCGCTGCTCGTGAGCGCGGAGCGGCGGCCGATGCCTTTGCCGCGTGCGCCGCTCAATGCGGCACTCGCCGCCACACGGCTTTGCTTCGGTGGCGAGGCCCTGGAGTACCGCATGATGACGGGTACCCGGGTCGGGGCGATGCTCGGAATCAAGGAGTATCCGACGCCGAGCGTCACCGGCATGTTCGATCGGTTGCTGCGCGCGCCGTTCGCTTTCGTCCTCACCCAGTCCTTCGCATTTCTGTCGAAGGCCAGCGGACAGGCCTTGCTCACACGCCAGATCAATCGGATGGCCAACGCCGGCGATTTCGCGGTCTCCCAGGCCGAGGAGCTGGGCGAAGCGCTGGATGCCTTGACGAGCAATGAGTTCGTCATGGGAGATCATCATTTCACGCTCCAGGTGCTCGCCGATCCCGACGAGGTCCCGCAAGGCCGTCCCGCCGAAGAACGACTTCGCACCCTCAATGACTGCGTCGCGCAGGCGCGCGCCATCCTTGCCGACACCGGCATGACCGTCGCGCGCGAAGACCTCGCGCTCGAGGCGGCATTCTGGGCCCAGCTGCCCGGGAATTTCTCGCTGCGGTCCCGCAAGGCCCCGATCACTTCGCGCAACTTCGCGGCCATGGCGCCTTTTCACAACTTTCCGGCGGGACGCGCGCGGGACAACCACTGGGGCGAGGCGCTCGCGCTCTTCCCGACGCGGGCACATTCCCCGTACTACTTCTCGCTGCACGCGAGCGATCCCTCCGATGGCAGCAGCCGCCGGGATGCCGGTCATACCTTCATCTGCGGTCCGACGGGATCGGGCAAGACCGTTTTGATTGGCTTTCTCGTGGCCATGCTTGCGCGCCAGGGCGCCACTCAGGTCGTGCTCGATAAGGATCGCGGACTCGAGCGCCTGGTGCGGGCCCTCGGCGGGGAGTACCTCACGTTGCGCAACGGGCGTCCCACCGGGTTCAATCCACTGCAGTTGCCGTCCGGCCCCGGGCATCTGGAGTTTCTGCGCAGCTGGTTGCAGCTGTTGGCACGTGCTCCCGCCGCGCGCGCCCTCAATGTGCGCGAGCAGCTCGATCTCGATCAGGCCTTGCGCGGGGTTTTGTCGCTCGCGCCGGCAGCGAGGCGGCTGTCGCGTCTGCTCGAGTTTCTCGACCCGACCGATCCGGAGGGCTTGCATGGGCGCCTCGGCCGCTGGTGCGAGGCCGGCGAAGGCGCTTACGCCTGGGCTTTCGACAACGTGGAGGACACGGTGATCCGGCGCCTCGACGGCCAGCCGGTGATCGGCTTCGACGTGACGGAGTTTCTCGACAACGACAGCACTCGGGCACCCGTCACGATGTATCTCTTTCATCTCGTGCGACAAATGCTCGATGGCCGCCGGCTCGTGTGCTGGATGGATGAATTCTGGCGGCTGCTCGCAGATCCCGCGTTCGAGAGCTTCGCCAAGGACGGCCCGAAGACCTGGCGGAAGCTCAATGGTGTGATGTGCCTGGCGACCCAGAGCGCGAGCGATGTCCTCGAAAGTCCGATCAGCCGCACCATCATCGAGCAGACGCCGACGAAGATCTTTTTTCCCAACGCGGACGCCGCGCCCGCGGAATACACGGGAGCCTTCGGTCTGACCCGACGCGAGCTCGCGCTCGTCAAAGAGGAGCTCGAGCCGGGCGCTCGCGCCTTCCTCGTCAAGCAAGGGCACCAGAGCGTGGTCTGCAGGCTGGATCTGCAGGGTCTGGAGGCGGAACTCCAAGTGTTGTCGGCGCGCGCGAGCATCCATTGAGCAGAAGGAGAGTGTCATGTCATTGATCAGCAAGCGGCTGCCGACGATCGTTCTTGCCCTCGTGGTGATGGCTCCGGCCGCCCACGCGCAACTCGCGGTGATCGACCTCGCCGCGGTAACCCAGCTCTTGACCGAGGTGCAGAACCTCGAGCAGGCGCTCACCGTCGCGCGCGAGCACCTCGCGGAGGCGCAGGCGCAATTGCAATCGATGACCGGCGATCGCGGCATGGAGCGACTGCTCTCGGGTACGAACCGAAATTACCTGCCTACGGATTGGCAGCAGCTCACGGCCGCTCTCGATGACACAAGCTCCGCATACACGGCGCTCTCGACGGGCATCCAGCAGGCGATGACGGAAGACACGGTGCTCACCCCGCAGCAGGTCGCGACGCTCTCTCCGGACGGCCAGCAGCAGCTCGCGGCCGATCGGCGCACCACCGCCCTGTTACAGGCCGTCTCGCGTCAGGCGCTGGCCAATTCCAGCGGCCGCTTCGACGATCTGCAGCAGCTCATCGAAGCCATCGGCACGGCGAGCGACCAGAAGGGGATTCTCGATCTCAACGCCCGGATCAGCGCCGAGCAGGCGATGCTCGAGAACGAGCGGACGAAGCTCGCCATGCTGGTTGCCGCCGCTCAGGCGCAGCGCTGGGCCGACGAGGAGCAGGACCGCGAGCGCGCGATCGCCGGTCAGGGCGAATTCGCCACGCGCTTCCAGCCGACGCCCTGATCGAGGCCGCTCCGTCATGGACTTCTTCGGCACGTTCTGGTCGTGGCTCAACGGTGAGCTCGGCAGCTACATCGGCGAGAACACCGCTCGGGTGGCCTCGATTCTCGAGCCGGCGGTCGTCGCGCTCGGCACCGTGTACGTCATGATCTGGGGCTATCTGCAACTCACGGGTCGAATCGAGGAGCCCTTCGCCGCCGGTGTGAGACGCATCGTGACGCTGGCGGTGATCTTCGGCGTGGGACTGCACCTCTGGCTCTACAACACGCTCCTCGTCGATACCTTCTATGACGCGCCGACGGAATTCGCCGCCGCGGTGGTAGGGGCTTCCGACCCGGTGCAGATCATCGATTCGATCTGGGACCAGGGCGGGGTGGTCGCGGACCAGCTGTATCGCGACGGCAGCGGCTTCAACGTCGGCCATCTGGGGTACATGCTGGCGGGGGTCGTCGTCTGGCTGCTCGTCGGGCTGCTCTGCATCTACACGATGTTCCTGCTGGCCCTATCGAGCATCGCCCTGTCGGTACTTTTGGCCCTGGGACCGTTCTTCATCGCATTGCTGCTCTTCGACACGACACGTCGATTCTTCGAAGTGTGGCTCGCGCAGCTCGCCAACTACGCGCTCATCACCATCCTGACGGTGATGGTGGCGGCGCTGCTGCTTCACCTGGTGGCTTCGTATGCGCAACAGACCGCCGCATTGGGCGCGGGGTTGAAGATCGTCGACGCGCTCAACATGCTGCTGGTGACCGGGCTGGTATTTCTCTTCATGCGGCAGGTCATGCCGATCGCGGCCGGGCTTGCGGGCGGTGTGTCTCTCAGCACCTTCGGCGCTCTCAGTCGGAGCATGAGATGGGTGGGCTCCCGGCTGACGCAACGCGAGAAGGAGAAGAGGGGCGCGGATGTGGTTCTGATCGCCGGCAAGTTCCGCCAGCGATTCACCGGGTGAGGGTCAGGGGGTCGCGTGAAAGCCTGCATTCTTGGTCTCCTCCTGCTGCTCGGGACTGCGGCGTGCGCCTCGCATCCGCCACGCTGCCGTGACCGCCTGACCCCCATCAATCGCCACTCGCCGGCGAGGGTGGCGCCGCCATGAGCGCGGATCGGGCGCTTCACGGGTATCTCGAGGAGGCCGCCTCCTGGGATGCCGACCGGGTGGCGCAGGCGGCGCGCGCGCGCAGAGTCGCATGGGGAGTCGCCGCCGCCGGATGGCTGTGTGCCATTACGAGCGGCGCGGCGCTGGCGTTGCTCATGCCGCTCAAACGAGTCGAGCCCTTTCTCGTGCGGGTCGACAACAGCACGGGGGTCGTCGATGTCGTGCCGGTGTACACCGGACACGCCGCGCTCGGCGAAGCCGTCACTCGGTACTTCCTCACGCACTACATTTCCGTGTGTGAGCGCTTCGACTCCGCGATGGCGGAGAGCGATTACGAGGAATGCGGCGCATTCAACTCCGCGCGACTCAATGAGGCGCTGTACGCAAGATGGACCAGAGCCAACCCGAGCTCCCCCCTCAACGTGCACAAGGATGGCAGCACCGAGGCGGTCCGCATCGAGTCGGTGAGCTTCTTCAAGCGCGCGAGCGGTGCCTCGGACCTTGCGCAGGTGCGCTTCGCGCGAATCGCACGCGAGGGCGATGGCGCCCCGGGGCAGATCACGCACTGGATTGCCAGCATCGAGTACCGTTACGGGAGGCCGCCGGGTGACCCGCGCACGCGCGCCTGGAACCCTCTGGGTTTCGAGGTTCTCGATCTCGGTATCGAGCCCGAGGTGTTGGGCTCTGGCCAGGACCTGACGCGCCCTTGAAGGGGTGGCGCAAGGAGGGCTTTCGTGAAGCGTCGGTCATCATCATTGCTCCTGCTCGCAATCGCGTGTCTCGCGCTGCCTTCGGCGGGCGCTGAGCCCCCATTGCTCGGTCAGTTGCGGCCTGATCCGCGCATCCGGGTGGTTCCGTACCGGACGGACGCCGTGTATCGACTCAGAGGCTACGTTGGCTACCAGATCGACATCACCTTCGCTCCCGGAGAGCGCTTCGTTGGCCTCGGAGTAGGTGATTCGAAAGGCGTCGCGTTCGCATCGAGTGCCAATCACCTGTTCCTCAAGCCGAGGGCGGCTCATGTTGCGACCAATCTGACCGTGCTCACCAGCCGCCGCACCTATCTTTTCGACTACCAGGTTGCCTCACGCGCTCCCGATCCGAGCGGTGCCGATGTCATCTACGCCCTGCGGTTCGAGTATCCGACAGTCGCCTCAACGCCCGCATCGCGAAAGCGGCAACAGCTCGAGACGGACCTCGCCGCGGCGCGGACCACTCGGCCACGCAACTACGACTACTGGTACTGCGGCGATCCGTCCTTGAAACCCGCCGCGGCTTGGGACGATGGCGTGCAGACGACGCTGGTCTTCGGCGCGCGCACCGAGCTGCCGGCGGTATTCGCGCTCAATGAGGACGGCAGCGAGTCGCTGGTGAACTTCGACGTGCAAGATGACCGGATGGTGGTGCAGCGCGTCGCACGCCGCCTGATCCTGAGGCGCGGAAAGCTGGCCGGCTGCATCGTCGATCGCGCCTTCACGAGAGGCGGGGAGCGCCTGCGGTCCGGGACGCTGGCGCCGAACGTGGAGCGGATCACACGAAGTGCGGCCCGGGGAGTCGAGCCATGATCCGGCTTCCCTGGCGAAAGGGCGTCCCTGCCGAGGCGGATCGGTCCTCGCGCGCCGAGGGCTCGCGTATCGACCCGCGCGGCGGGTCTGCCGAGCCGGTGGGCGCGAGGGACTCCGTTCAGGGCGAGCGCGGCTCTCCCATCGTGAGTCGCGCCCAGTCGTTGCAGTCGAGAATGAGCAGTCTGCTCGCTGCCGCAATGATGGTCAGCGTGGGCGCGGGTCTGTTGACCTGGTATTACGCCGAGGCGCTCTCCCGCCCCACGGCGGCGCGCGCAGCGGCGCGTGCATCGATCCCCGAGAATGCCGGCGAGGGGATGACCCTGCCGTCATTCGCTGCCATGGCGGCGCCGGCCGCGGCGCGGTCCGCCCCTGCCGTTTCGAGCGCATCCTCGCCGTCCTCACCGCTCGGCGCGCTGCCCAATCCTCTGCCCGAGCCGCCGCTCGCTCGTGCGCCGCGGGGACTTCCGCGCGGCTATGGCATGCCGCCGCAGCCTTCTCCTCGAGGACAGGCGCTCGAGCGCCGCTTGTCCGGTGAGGTGTTCGCGGGTGGCGGTGGCGGTGGCGGTGGCGCCGATGCTGGCACTGGCGAAGAACCGGCTGCGGCAGCAGGCATCGTCCATCCGCAGGAGCGAACGGCATCGAGCGATGCGTTGCAGACGCTGTTGCGACCCAGCGAGCTGCAGGCGACGCGAGCGCAGGTCCTACCGACCCGGCGGCTGCTGCTTCCCCAAGGCACGTTCATCGACTGCACGCTCGAAACGGCGATCGACTCGACGCTGCCGGGAATGACAACCTGCGTTACCGCCACCGATACGTTCGGCGCTGATGGGACCGTCGTCCTCCTCGAGCGGGGCACGAAGCTGATCGGGGAGACCCGCGGGGCGGTGAGCCAGGGGCAAGCGCGCGTGTTCGTCGTATGGACGCAGGCGCGCACGCCAACGGGAGTGGTCGTACGGCTCGACTCGCCCGGTACCGATGCGCTCGGGCGCTCGGGACTTAAGGGCAAGGTCAATCGTCACTTCTGGCAGCGCTTCGGCGCTGCCGCACTCGTCTCCACCATCGACGGTGCCGTGCAGGCGGAGGTGCAGTCCTCATCGCGCGGTGGCACGGTCGTCCTCGATCCGACCGCCTCGGAGGATGTGCTCACCGAGCTTTTGCGCAGCACCATCAACATTCCGCCAACCATCCGCGTACGCAACGGCGCGCGCATCCAGGTGCTGGTGGCTCGCGACGTCGACTTCAGGTCCGTGTATGAGCTCGAGCCCCGCTGAGCTCGCGCGCTCGGGGTCGAGGGAGTACGTCTCGGCGCTCGAGCTCACGCTGCGTCCGCTGCGACCGCTGCTCTCGAGGTCGGACGTGATGGAAGTCTGCATCAACAGGCCGTCGGAGGTGTTCCTGGAAACTCACACCGGCTGGCATTGCGAGCCGGCGGCCTACGCCGACCTCGACTGGTGTCGGCGCTTCGCCAAGCTGGTGGCGAATTACAGCCGCCAGCGAATCGATGAGAGCACGCCGCTGCTGTCCGCCTCGCTCCCGAGCGGCGAGAGAGTGCAGATCGCGCTGCCGCCGGCAACCACGCAAGGGTGCGTCGCGGTCAACATCCGCCGGCCCTCCGATGAGGTCTGGTCGGTGAGTGAGCTCGCGGGGCGAGGGATCTTCCGCCAGACGCGCGCGGCGGGGAACGGCCCGGAGGAAGTCGAGACGGAGCTCGGCAGACTTCTCCTCGAGCAACGATACGAGGCGTTCATGAGTCTCGCGGTGCGCAGCCGGCGCAACATTCTGGTCTCCGGTCCGACCGGATCCGGAAAGACGACCTGGACGAAGGCGTTGATCCGGGAAATTCCGACGCACGAGCGTCTGGTCACCATAGAGGACGCGCCGGAGCTCGTGCTCGACTCTCACCCCAACCACGTGCGGCTCTTCTACAGCAAGGACGACCAGGGGCTAGCCCGTGTCACCCCGAAGCAGCTCCTGGAAGCCACGTTGAGGATGAAGCCCGATCGCATCCTTCTCGCCGAGCTCCGTGCGGAGGAGGCGTTCGATTACCTTCGTAACGTCAACTCCGGACACCCCGGATCGATCACGAGCGTGCATGCTTCGAGCGCCGCGCTGGCATTCGAGCAGCTGGTGCTCCTCGTGAAGCAGAGCGAGGGCGGCCGGCAGCTCGCCCGGCGTGACATCCGCAGCCTCCTCAGGCGCCTGATCGATGTCGTCATCCAGTGCGGGGTGGAGCGCCATACGCGCTTCATCAAGGAAATCTGGTACCGCCCCCGGTCCCCGGCGCGGGCGAGTGCCGCGAAAGCCCCCGGCGAGCGAAACGGATGCTGACCGAGACCGCCGCGACGATGCAAGGGCTGCTGCGCGGGTGGTCGGGACTCGGGCTCGATTACCTGGCGGTACAGGCCCCGATGTGGCTGGCGATGGCGCGCGGGAGCGCGCAGCTACGGGCCTTTCTCGCATCGCCCGTACTCGCCGGATCGCTCATGACGGCAACGGCGGTTGGGATGTCTGTGGCGAGCCCGCTGCTTCATGGGCTGCACATCGGCAGCGGCGGCCTGATGGAGTACGCGATCGGCGCGGGCTTCGGGGGGCTTTTGGGGTACGCCGGCGGACACGTGCTTGCCACGCCGGAGGCGAGCAGGGAAGGCCACATCAGAGGTGCAACCGTCGTAGATGCAAGAGCGCATGCCGATCAGCGCGCGGCCGGACGCGAGCACGGGCGAGGGCGCGCGCCTCACGCGCGGGTGGGCGCTCATCGAGCGCAGATCACGCTCGCTGGCATCCCGGTCCCGGGCGCGGATGAGACGAAGCATTTCAAACTGATCGGCACGACCGGCGCCGGCAAGAGCACGGCGATCACCGAGCTGCTCTCAGGAGCCTTGCGTCGCGGCGATCGGGCGATCATCGCCGATCCGGACGGGGGGTACATGAAGCGCTTCTTCGATGCCCGCCGCGGCGATGTCATTTTGAGCCCGTTCGAGGCCGGCGGTGCCAAATGGGATCTGTTCGGGGAGATCCGCGAGGAGTACGACATCGACCAGCTGGCTCTCGCGCTCATCCCGGATCACGAGGGCCAGGACCGAAGCTGGCGCGGCTACGCGCGCACGCTCTTCTGCGCGGTCACGAGCCAGGCGCGCTGCGCCGGCGTGTCGGATATCTCGCAGCTTTTCCAGTTGCTCGTCGTCTCGAGGAAGGGCGAGCTCGAAACGCTGGTCGAGGGTACCCCGGCACAGCCTTTTTTCGAGAAGCAGAATGACCGGATGTTGGACTCCATACGCTCGGTGTTGACCTCCGCGGTCGGGCCGTTGCGGTACGTTGCCCGTCAGGACTCGCCGCCGCTCTCGGTCAAGGAGTGGGTGGGATCGGGCAAGGGCGTGCTCTTCATTCCTTACCGGGCGGGACAGATCGCGGCGCTGCGCTCGACGGTCTCGGCCTGGATGCGCTTGGGCATTTTCGAGGCGATGAGCCAACCCGAAGGGCGGGGCCAGAGACTGTGGTTCGTCATCGATGAGCTCGATGCGTTGGGACCCATCGATGGGTTGAAGGATGCGCTGGCGCGGTTGCGGAAATTTGACGGAAGATGTGTCCTGGGATTTCAGTCGATCGCGCAGGTCTCGAGTACTTATGGCAAAGGCGAAGCCCAGACTCTCGTCGAAAACTGCGGCAACTCGCTCATCCTGCGCTGCTCGGCGAGCGAGCATGGCGGGACATCGCAGTTTGCGTCACGGCTGATCGGCCAACGCGAGGTAACTCGAATTGCGCGCTCGGAGTCGCGCCGGCCGTCGGACATTCGCCCGTCGGTGACCGAATCGGAGCACCGCCACATCGAGCCCGCGGTCATGGACTCGGAGATCGAGCGACTGCCGGATCTCGCCGGGTTCCTCAAGCTCGCTTCTTCGCCCGATTGGTTGCGCGTCACGCTGTCCCTGCCGGAGCGCACGAGTGCTGTCCGCAACGGCGTGGCATTGCAAGGCCGCCCTTGCCCTTCCCGCGAGGCGAGCTACGGACGCGAAGAAGGGGCGCGAATCGACGAGGGGTGGGACTATGACTGACCGCGGACTGAATGATGAGGCGATGAAGCTGGGACTGCTGATGGAGGCCGCCCGGGCGCAACAGAGTCTCAGTCAGGAGAGTCTCGAGCGGCTGGCGGCTCACACCCGCGATCTGGCGGCCCTCGTGCGTGATGAGGTCGGACGTACCGTGGCCGAGGAACTCGGAAACATTGCCGGCGAGAGCCGGCGCGCCGCCGAGTCCCTGCAGGGCCTGCGGCGAGCGGCCAATCTGCGCGTGCTGTTGTGGACCGTGTGCATTGCAGCGGTCTGCTCCGGCGTCGCCATGGCGGAGGCGTGGTGGCTGCTGCCCTCCCGGCCGGAGGTGGCCGCACTGCAAGCGCGGCGCGACGCACTCACCGCCAACATTGCCCGCCTGCGGCAGCGTGGCGCGCTGCTCGAGGTGAGAAAATGCGGGGAGCGCGGCAGGCTCTGTGTCCGGGTCGATCGGAGTGCTCCGGCGTACGGGCCGGGTGCCGACTACCTCGTCGTGAAGGGCTATTGAGGCAAAGGGCTGCCGAGCCATGTCAGTTCCGCGCTCGATCATCGAGGTTGCGCTGGCGATCGCGCTCCTCATCGCGGTCGTCCTCTCGCGACGCTCCGGCAGGCGCGAAGCGCACAAGCGCGGCGCGCGGATACTGGATGGCAGGGCGGCGCAGCGGCGAACGGCGCGCGGGCGGCTGCTCGAGCCGCAGCGGCCGCTCACGCTCGCCGGCGTTGGGATTGCCGCGGGTGATGAGGTCAAGCACTTCAAGCTGATCGGCACCACCGGAACGGGCAAATCGACCGCGATCCGCGAGCTTCTCGCGGCCGCGCTCGAGCGCGGAGATCGCGCGGTCATCACCGATCCGGACGGCGGCTATCTCGCGCGCTTCTACGACTGCGGCCGGGGAGACGTGGTGTTGAATCCGTTCGACCGTCGCTCGCCGCGGTGGGACCCGTCTGCCGAGGTCCGTGAGCCGTACGACGCCGAGCAGCTTGCCAGTAGTCTCATTCCGTCGACGGAGGATGCCTCAGGGCGGGAATGGCGCGGCTATGCGCGCACGTTTCTTACCGCTCTGGTGCGGCGCTGCCCTGAGACCGGTCGTCGCGATGCCGCGGAGCTCTGGCGGCTCATCGCCATGGCCCCGGGCGCGGAGCTGCGCCCGATGGTCATGGGCACTCCGGCCCAGCCGTTTCTCGAGCCGGAGAATGCGCGCATGTTCGGATCCATCCGCTCGGTCGCCGTGTCGGCGGCATCAGCTCTGGAGCACGTGCAGGCTCAGCGCGCGCGCGCCTTCTCGGTGCGCGACTGGGTCGATTCCGGCCGAGGGGTCCTATTCCTGCCCTACCAAGCGAGTCAGATCGCGGCGTTGCGAACCGTGATCGCGACGTGGGTGCGGCTCGCGATCTTCGAGCTGATGAGCGATGAGGGCACTGATCGGCGAGTGTGGCTCGTCGTCGATGAGCTCGATGCGTTGGGGGCGATCGATGGGTTGAAAGATGCGCTGGCGCGGCTGCGGAAATTCGGCGGTAGATGTGTCCTGGGATTTCAGTCGGTCGCGCAAGTCTCGAGTACCTATGGAGCGGCCGAGGCTCAAACAGTCATCGAAAACTGCGGCAACACGCTGATTCTGCGCTGCTCGGCGAGCGAGCATGGCGGGACATCGCAGTTTGCTTCACGGCTGATCGGCGAGCGGGAAGTGGCGCGCCGGATCACCTCCCGCGGCCGCGATGGGAGCGGGTTTGCGGGCGGGCGGGGCTGGCGCCGATCCATGAACGTCAGTGAGCAGCGGGTGACGGAGGCGGCGGTGCTGGCATCGGAGCTCGAGCAGCTGCCGGACCTCACCGGGTACCTGAAGACCGCCTCATCCGCCGTCTGGCTCAAGGTGCATCTGCGGCGCACTTCTCGGTGAAGGAGGGCACCTCATGGCCATCTTTCGTCTGCAGATCGGTTCCGTCACCCGCAACACCGGCCGAACCGCGACCGCTGCGGCCGCTTACCGCGCCGGGGAGCGTATCCGGGATGAGCGCACCGGCGCCCTGTACAATCACAGCAAACGCGAAGACGTTCTGCACAAGGAAATCCTCCTTCCGTCCCGCCTCGAGCGACCCGATGCCGGGATGGACTGGGCGCGCGAGCGTTCGACGCTGTGGAACACGGTGGAGAAGGTCGAGCCCAGGAGCAATGCACGGGTCGCGCGCGAATATCAGATCGCGCTGCCCGCGGAGCTGTCGCCCGAGCAGCGTATCGCCCTGGCGCGCACCTTCTCGCGGGAAATCGCCGATCGGTACAACGTCGCGGTGGACCTCGCGATCCATGCACCAAGACCGCAAGGCGATCCGCGCAACTTCCATGCACATCTGCTCGCGACGACCCGCGAAGTCACGCCGGAGGGTCTGGGTCCCAAGACCGGCCTCGACATGGTCGGTGGCACGCGCAGCGAGCTCGGATTGCCTCCGTCCCGGCAGGAGTTCAGGACGTTGCGCGCCCGTTGGGCGGAATTGACCAATGAGGCGCTGCGACAAGCCAACATGGAGGCGCGCGTTGATCACCGCACGCTCGAGGCGCAGGGGATCGACCGGGAGCCTACACACTATCTGCCACGAAACGCCCTCGCCGCGCAGAGGCGTGGCGAGCGAAGCGAAGTGGCCGAGCGCATCCGGGAGCGGTACCGGCAACGTGTCGCGGCACGAGACGCGAAGCGGGCGGGCGCTGAGAAAACGGCAGAGAGATCCGCCGACAGCACCCTGCTCGAACCAGAATCAAGGCGGCAATCCACGCCGCCGCAGGATATGGAGGCGCGGCGCCGGCAGGCGGTTGAAGACTGGCTCAAATACCGCGCAAGCCCGGAGGGGGCGGCGCCCGCGCCGGGCGCCGAGCGCTCGCCCCCGATATCGACCGATGAGATTCGCCGGCGGGCCGTCGAGGCCTGGCGGAGCCTTCAGGCAAGGGGGGCGGAAAGTCAGCCCTCCGCTGCGAACGAGCGGGATCGCGATGCCGCAGGCGATGCGGTCGAGGCCGAGCGCGCGGGCGCCACAGGGCTCGGTCAGGAATTTCCCGAGTGAAGGCCGTGCGATCCGCACCTGCGCCGAGGCAAATATCTCGTTTGCGGTCCTGCCATTCGCGGCGTGCTTCGCGTACTCACCGGGCGGCAGCGGACCCTTGTGCGCTGTCGCGAGGTCGATCTGCGCGCACTTGAAGGTCTGCGACCCGGATTGGCTGCCGGGGCTCGCCGCTCGTGTCTGGTTGCAGGTGGCAAGCGGCAGGCGCTTTGCGGCGACGTTCGGCGCGCGCGTCGTGTTGGTTCCCGTTCCGGGGAGCGCCGCCACGCAGGTCGGGCCCTGGGTGGGCGAGCATCTCGCCTGGTGTCTGAAGGAGCTTGGCCTCGCGGGCGCGGTCTGGCCGGTTCTGCAGCGCCGGCACGCCGTAAGAAAGTCCGCTTTCGCGCCGGCTGGCGAGCGCCCCTCGGTGCTGGAGCACTATGCGTCCTTTGCCATCGAGCGCAAGCGCGGGGGCGAGTCGCCGACGCCGTCAGAGGAGCGGCTGCAGTTGACGCTGGTGGATGATGTGATCACCCGCGGCCGGACCTTGCTTGCCGCCGCGGACCGGCTGCGCGAAGCGTTCCCGACAGCGCAGATTCGCGCATTCGCGCTGCTGCGGACCCTGGGGAGAGATGAGCCGCTTCACCGGCTGGTGGACCCCTGCGAGGGCGAGGTGCGTTGGATTTCGCGCGATGCCCGAAGACTTCCCTAGATAAGACCCGGTACGAGCGCCCGCACGCGCGCGGCGTACGTATCGTAAGCGGCGCCGAACTGTTGGCGCATGAAGCGCTCCTCGACGAGTATTCGTTGTGCGATGGCGATGAGCGCCAACGCGACAGCCACCACACCGCGCCACCGTCCGACCGCCATCGCCGTTCCGAGGAAAGCGAGCGCCAGGCCCGAGTAGATCGGATGGCGGACCCATCGGTACGGACCGCCGGTGATCAACTCGTGATCGGCCTTGACGGCCGCCACGCCACTCCAGTTGCGCCCGAGATAAATGCGCGCCCATACCGTGAACAACAGCCCGAGGAGGGTCAGGGCTGCCCCAAGCGCCGTCCAGAATTGCCACTGCGAGGCAGGCAGGACGCGGCCGCTGAGCCCGGGGATCGCAGCGCGCGGTGTCCACAAGAGGGCGGCGGCATAGACCAGGAGCGCCATGTTCAGCAGCCGTGACAGCGCGGGTTGGCGCCGGACCGTGACCTTCACATCGCCCGCAAACACGAACCAGACGATCATCCACAGCAGCCAGACGATGGAAAAGAAGTCCTCGTAGAAATCGCCCAAGCTCATGTGCACCTGCGCGCCGGACTGCTCGGAGGAAAGCGGAAAGGCAACCGGCGGTTTGCGGTGACTATACTCTCGAGCTTCAATAACCGCATCTGCACGGATCCGCGCTACCGCACTCAAATTCGCAGAGCCCCAGCGCTTGCCCCTGCCCATCCCTGAGGATGTACAACTGACTGCGTCCCGACTCGAGGAGGCGCTGCAGTTGGGAGCGAGGCATCTTGAGGCGCTGATCCCAGCGAACCGGGCCTCCAACGAGTCCGTAGAGGTCGAGGTACTCGCTGACATCCAACCGTTCTCGATCAATGCGCTCCTTCCCGAGGCGCGTTCCGATCGGTGCCGGACGCCGGGTCAGCTCGAGATAGCTCACGCGGAGGGTGGTGCTGAAAATCAGTTGGGAAACTCCGCGGCATAGGCGAGCATCACACCCCCCTGCACCGGCACGAGCGAGATCCCGGAGTTCTCCGGTTGCTCGCGCTCGGCGCTGCGGTTGATGACGAAATGCGCGCTCGCCATGCCGAGCGCGGCACCGGCCACCGTGTCGGAGAGCCAATGCGCATTGTGTTTCATGCGCAGATACGCCGTGCCGATCCCCACTCCGTAGCCGATCGTGCGGCGGATCCAGCGGAACTCCGGATTGCCGGATTCCGCCAGCACGGTACCGACGGCGAAGGCCAGAGTGGTGTGCTCGGAGGGAAAGGAGCTGCCGCCGCCGAACCAGTGGTTGGCATCGGTAGTGGCATCGGGTCCGGGCCGGCGGACCACGTACTTGAGCGCATACGCGCTCACCAGGCTGAGGCCGCCTGATTCCAGCATGTTCCAGGCCTCGCCCTCGCCGGTGTGACTGCCGATGAGGGAGGCGTAGCCCCAGGTGCCCAAGAAGAGTGCCGCGCCGGGCAGGGCGTCGGTGAGCTCACCGGATTCCTTCGGGCCGAGCGGCGAGCTCGAGCCGGCGTCGAAATGGGTCCGGGCTTGCGTGTCGTAATGATGAGCGACGGCGATCGCCGCCAGCGCGCCGCCGAAGTACTCCCAGTCGCGGCCGTTCCAGCGAAGCGGCGCGGTGAAATAATTCTTTGCATCCTCGAGGGTGCGTGCGGCGAGCCCCTGGCGCGGCGGCGCATATTCGATCGACGACCCTGGCTCCTCGGACTGCGGCGAGGGCTGCTGCCTCGCATCCGACCCGGGCGGACTCGCCGCCTGCGCCCGGACGGCGGGTGCGACCCAGACAAGGGCCAGGAGCGCCCGCAAAACCAAGGCTCCAGGGGAGGCGATTCGGGTTCTCATCCGCTGATTCTACGGGATTTGAGTGATCCTGATCAGGAGTGTATAATATCCCATACAGGATAGATCCAGCCCGTAATACCCGTATGACATCGCTCGCATATCCCTCGAGCCGCTATGAGCCCTCACCGCTCATCGATCTGCAATCAAAAGAGGAGCGGCAGCGGCTGAGCCCCGGAGCGCTCAAGGCATTCCTCAACCTCATGGAGCGTTGGGACGTGCGGGACGAGGACGCCCGGCAGCTTCTCGGGGGTGTCACCCACGGACCCTATTATGAGATGAAGAAGGATCCGCAGGGGCGGACGCTCGATGGCGACCGCCTGGTGCGCATTTCCTACCTGGTCGGCATCTTCAAGGCGCTCAACATCCTGCACTCCGAGCCGCTCGCCGACGAGTGGGTGAAACTGCCCAACACCAATCGCATCTTTCGCGGTGCGACGCCGCTCGCCTTCATGCTGAGCGGCGGCGTGCCGGCCATGCAAACCGTGCGGCGGCTGCTCGATGCCCGCCGGGGCGGCTTTTGACTTCGGCGCGCGAGTTCCCGCCGCTCTCGCTCCTCAGGCGCCACGATACCCACCGGCTGATCGCCTCGAAGTACGCTGACGATGCGAGCGTGCTCGCCCGCATTGCCGACGATGATGCGCATCTTGCGGTGATTTTCGATCTCGACCACGCCACCAATGACCGGCTCATGGCCGAGAACGACAGGCTTCCCGCGATCGGCGTGCATGAGCTCCTCTTCGGCGTTCCTTACTACCGCATCGTCAACGCCGCATTCACACACGCCCACCCGCTGGGCGGGCGCTTCAGCAGTCCGGACCGCGGTGCCTGGTACACGGCGTTCGAGCTCAAGACCGCCCAGGCCGAAGTCGCGTTCCACAAGTCCGTGCATCTCGCCGAGATCGGCCGCTTCGAGGACGAGGTGACGTTCGATGACTATCTGGCGGATTTCAGCGGCGAGTTTCACGACCTGCGGCGCCAGGGCGCATTCCGCGACTGTCTGGACCCTGACAGCTACCTACACTCGCAGGCGCTCGCCGAGCGGCTGCAGGCGGCAGGCTCGCTCGGGGTGATCTACCCGAGCGTGCGTCGCCCCGAGGGCACTTGCCTCGCCTGCTTCCGGCCGGCCCTCGTCGGCAATGTCCGCAAGGCTTCCACGTACCGCTTCCGCTGGAGCGGCAGTCCTACGCCCACGATCGCGGTCGCTTCTCGCCGCAAATAGCCGCGGGCGCGGCACCGGATGATCAACCTCGTTCCGGGCCTGGGAAGTGGCGGCGGACGCGGGGCTCAGGGCAGCCGCTGCAGCACCAGCACGGCCAATGAGGGCAGCAGCGCCGCCGGCATCACGAGCATTCCCAGCCGGAGGAATGTCAGGCCATCGACGTGCACCTTCTCGCGCCGCAGCGCGATGAGCCAGAGGATGGTCGCGAGCGAGCCGGTGACGGAGAGGTTGGGCCCCAGGTCGATGCCGATCAACATCGCGTCCTTCAGCTGCGCGAAGACTCCGGTCCCCGTGCCGATCGAGCCTGCAATCAGAGCCACGGGGAGGTTGTTCATCACGTTGCACGCCGCGGCGACGCCGGTTCCGGCGGCGAGCGCGGCCGCATGCCCGGACTTCAGTGTGAGCTGTTGCAATGCGGCGGCGAGCGCATCGAGCAGGCCCGTGTGCCCGAGTCCGGCCACCAGCACGAAAAGCCCCGCCACGAGCGGGATGACGCCCCACGCGACCCCTTTGACGATGGGCCAGGGCGAGCGGCGATCGAGCAGCAGCGCGAGAGCGGTGGTGCTGGCGCCAGCGATGAAGGTTGGCATGCCAAGCTCCAAGCCTGCGGCCGAGGCCGAAAGCAGCGCCACGGCGGTGAGCAGGATGCCGAGTGCCGCGAGCCGGGCGCCGCGGGTCAGCGGTGGCAAGGGCACAGTGCTCGCAAAGGGCTCGCGCAACGCGCGCCGCTGCGTCGCCCGCAGCACGAAGAACGTCGCCGCGATGGCGATGACCGAGGGCGCCGTGAAGTTGGCGAGCCACAGGGGTAAGCGCGGCAAATGGCTCGCATACACGACGAGATTCGCGGGATTGGAGATCGGCAGCAGGAAACTCGCCGCGTTCGCGATGAAGGCGCAAATGAAAAGGTACGGCAGCGGGTCCGTGCGGGCATGACGCGCCGCCGCGTAAACCGCGGGTGTCAACACGACCGCGGTCGCATCGTTCGAGAGCAATGCCGTTACGAGGATGCCGACCCCGTACACGAGCGCGAACAGGCGTCGCGGGGAGCCGCGTGCCCAGCGCACCGCGAGCGCCGCCACCCAGTCGAAGAGCCCCTCGGTTCGCGCAACCTCCGCAAGCAACATCATGCCCGCGAGGAAGAGGTAGACATCGGTGCCCCTGGCTACGGCCCGCCAGGCATCGTGCAGCGAGAGCAGGGAGCCCAGGACCAGGAGCGCCGCGCCGGCCACGGCCCACACCGCTTCCGAGAGTCCCCACGGGCGGGTAATGACCCCAAAGGTTGCGAGCGCGGCAATCAGCCAGATCGTCTCATCGGCGAGGGTTGCGTGAATCAGCGGCACAGGAAGCTCTCGGGGCGCACGGCTCGCGATTGGACCTGTGCGGCCCTGCCGCCGTCAAGGATCGCCACCCTGCCTCGGTCCCCGCCTCGGGAGTGCCCGGGCGCCGGAACGTCGCCTTGTCCGATTACGACGTCCGTCGTAGAATCGCCCCGTGGCCGCCTTCCGTCTGCCTGCGGATGAGCTCGAATATGCCGTGCTTGCCGAGCTGTGGCAGCTCGGCAGCGCCTCGGTGCGCGAGCTGCACGAGCGCTTCGGAGCGAGGCAGGGGCTGGTGTACACCACCACGGCCAAGGTCGTCGACCGCTTGCGCCAGAAAGGCTTGCTCCAACGCCAGCGCACGGGCAACGCGTTCGTGTACCGCGCGCGCGTAGCGCGCGAAGAGGTGGAGCGTGCCCGCGCCCGTAACGCGGTAACGCGCCTCCTCGGAGCGACCCCGCGAGCGGCCGTCGCAGCGTTGGTGGAGGCGGTGGATGAGGTCGATCCGGCGCTCCTCGAGGAGCTCGAGCGCGCGGTGCTCGCGCGGCGGAGGGCGAAGAATGGAGCGTGAATCGCTGCTCTCCATTTTGATCATGTTGCTCGGCGGACTGGCGCTGCAGCCCTTCGTGTGGTGGCCCTCGGCGGGCTCTGCGGATCTGACGCCGGCCGTGCTCGAGCGCCGCAGTTGGCGAAGGTTGTGGTATCCGATCGTGCCGATGCTGCTGGTGGCGGCCTCACTGTGCGGCTGGGCGCTCACCGAGCCCGATCCGGTGCGCGATCCGCTCGACCGTTGGGTATTGTTGGCAGTGTGGCTCCCTTTCGGTCTCCTCTTCGCGCGCGCGCTCGCCCGCGCCGTGTGGTCGCTGCTGCGAACTCCCGTCGATTGCGGCATCTCGACGATCGGGCTCCTCCAGCCGCAGGTCGTGTTCTCGCCGTTTCTCGCCAAGCAGCTCGATGAGGTCGTGATTCGGGCGGCACTCGCGCACGAGCGTGCGCACGCGATTCACCGCGATCCCTTGCGCATCTGGCTCGCTCAGCTGGTCACCGATCTGCAGTGGCCCTGGCCCTGGGCCGTCGCACGCCTCGAGGCGTGGCTGGAGACACTCGAGCTGGCGCGGGACGATGAAGCCAGAGCCGAGGGCGCCGACGGCCCCGACATGGCGGCGGCGGTGTTGGCGTCCGTACGTTATCTTGAGCGAAGCGCATTATCGCGCCCGGCAATACCCTTCAAGGGTACTCAGCTTGCACATGCGCGCCTGATCGGCGATCCGAGCATCCTGCGTAAGCGAGTGTCGCGTCTGCTGGCACCTCTTTCCCAAGCGCCTCGCGCTAGCGCAAGGCGAGTGATGGATCTCGAGCGCGCGGGCGGCGCGCTCTTGATTTCGCTCCTCCTCGCCGCGCTAGTGCTGGGCATCCTCTATGGCCATCTCGTCATTCGTCCGCTGCTCGGCATGACCTCTTGAGAAGGAAAGCGACTTTCCCGTGGTCGGTGGTCCTCGTCGGCGCGCTCATGGCGAGCGGTCCCGCGCTCCCTGCGCAGATGCCGAGCGCGCCCGATGGCGCCCGAACCCCTCCTGCTTCAGAGGCAGCGACCTTGACCGTGCGCGCTCAGTTGGTCGCGCAGACCTTTCGGGCGTACGGCCAGGTCCAGTCGGTCGCGGTCACGCAGGTGCGGGCGGTGGAGCCCGGAACGATCGAGCGGCTGGTGTTGCCAGGCGAGCTCGTGAGGTCCGGACAGGTGCTCGCCGCCTTAGGGGGCGCGCAGGCGCAGAGCCTACTGGCTGAGCGTCGTGGCGCCTCCTACGCGGCCTCGATTCAACTGGCGGCCGACCGGCGCAAACTTACCGGGCACCTCGTGACCCGGCAGAGAGTCGCGGCGGATCAAGCGACTTATGAGGCGGCGCGCGGGCGGCTGCAGGTGGCACTGCAGACCCTCACTCTGCGGGCCCCTGCCGATGGACAGGTGCTGACGGTCGATGCGGCAGGCGGTGAGCAGGTGGCCGCGGGCCAACTCATCCTCACGCTTCAAACCGGCCGCCCGTGGCTCGATGCCACTTTCTACGGAGCCGATGCGCTGGCGATTCATCCTGACATGAGCGGCCAATTCCAACCGATCGCGGGCGGTGCGATACCGGTTCGCGTGCGGACCGTGTCGCCCGCGCTCGGGCCCGATGGCGGCGAGCAGGTGGGACTGCTCGCTGTAGTGCCTCCAGAAGGGCCGGGCGCGCGGGCGGAGCGATGGCGTAGCGGCGAGTGGGGCGCGGTGCGGCTGGTTGGAGCGACCCGCCCAATGTTGGCGGTGCCCACTCGCGCGCTGATTCTCGACCGTGCGCATTGGTGGGTGTTGGTGCGCACTGCTCGGGGTGATCGCCGACGGGAGGTCGTTCCGGGACCGACGGCCGGGTGGATGACCTTTATCTCACAGGGCCTGGCGCCGGGTGAGCGGGTCGTGGTCGAGAACGCCTACCTCGAGTTTCATCGCGGCATCTCACGGCACTACACGCCGCCCGATTGAGCCATGGCCGCGGCGGCCCGTCCCGTACCCCGCGTGCTCATGCGCCCGATGCTGTGGGCACTCGTGCTCGCGGCGCTCATCGGCTACGCCGCCTACGCCTTCTTCCACATCACGGTGGAAGTACTGCCCGAGTTCACCTTCCCGCAGATCAGCGTCATCGCGCACTTGCCGGGGACCACCGCTGGCGAGCTCGAGAGTCTCATCGTCTATCCGCTGGAAGATCAGATCCTGACGCTTCCTGACCTGCAAAGCGTCCGCTCGAGCATGGGCAACGGGATCGTCGAGATCGACGTTCGCTTCCGGGAGGGCACCTCGGCGGAATTCGATCTGCAGGCGGTCAACGGCGCCATCGATCGGGTCCGCGGACAATTGCCACGCGCGGTGAATCCCCTCGCGCAGATCATGGGCAACTCCATCAATGAAGTCGCCGACTACACCGCGCAGATTCCCACCGACATTGCGCCCGCGCAGGTACAGCACGCGGTGCTCGCCACCGTGGCGCCGGCGCTGCGTGCGCTGCCCGGCGTGCAGTTCGTCGATGTGTACGGGGCGGGCGATGAGGCGCTCTGGATTCAGCCGGACTTAGGCGCCTTGCGCCGTTATGGCATTTCGGTGACGGCCATCGCGCAAGCGGTCAAGGGCCAGGTCTTGCTCGAGCCCGCCGGGTACACCACGCAGGGCCACAATGACGTTCTGATGGAAGCCAGAGATTTGCCGGTGCATGTGGCTGAGGTCGAGGCCATTGCGGTTGAGGGTCCACACGGGCCGATACCCCTCGACAATCTCGCGCGCGTGGTACGCGAGGCGATCCCAACCCACAATGCCGTCGCGCTCGATGGCCGGCCGAGCGTGGCGCTCACCGTCATCAAGCAGCCCGGTACCGCCACCACACCCCTCACGCAGGCCGTGCAAGCGACTCTCGATCAGACTCTGAATCAGCTGCCCCATGGCGTGCACTGGGTTCGAGACTATGACCAAGGGCACATCGTTCACTTGATCGGCGTCGATCTTGGGCGGAACCTCCTCATCGGCATGGCACTCGCGGTGGCAGTGCTCTTCTGGGTGCTGGGAGCGGGCCGCGGTATCTGGGTGCTGGCTTTCAGCATCCCGATGTCACTCGCGCTCGCCGTCGCGACGCTCTACTTCTCGGGCCAGGACCTGAATCTCATGACCCTCGGTGCGCTCACGGTGGCCGTGGGGCTGCTTGCGGACGATGCGATCATCGTTCTCGAGAGCATCTATCACCAATGGGGGCAGGGCGAGGGGCACTGGGAAGGGATCTGCAGCGGCGTGAGAAGGATCGTCATCCCCGACATCACGGGCACGCTCACCAACGTCTCGATTTACGTGCCACTGCTCTTCGTCGGTGGGCTCGTCGGGCTCTTCTTCATCCCGTTCTCGCTCGCAATGACCTTCGCGCTCCTCGCGTCCCTCCTGGTCTCACTGACGCTGATCCCACTCGGGCTCGGCTTCCTCCAGGCGGGTCCCGGTGCGGGCACGAGCAGCGGTCAGCGCGCGCTCGAGTGGGTTCGGCACTTGAACGAGCGACTCTTCAATCGGGTCTCGCGTCGGCCACGACTCTCACTCGCGATCACTTTCGCGGTCTTGGGACTGAGTCTGGTAGGGTTGGGACTCGTACCCGTCAACTTCTTTCCGCTGCCGAACGAAGGTGTGCTGCTCGAGTCATTCACGCTGCCTCCTGGCAGCTCGTTGCTCGACTCACGAGCGGCCGTAGAGGAGATGACCCATCGGCTGCTGGCCGATCCGGCGGTGGTCCACGTGTATGCGCGGATCGGCTCCTCGGCGAGTACAGACTACACCGAGCCCGCCTCCGCCGGGGAGCTGATGGTCGTGCTCAAGTCCGGCATCAGCGTCAACGCGCTCGATGAGATCGGCCGCAGAATTCAGCGCGAGTCAAGACTACCCGGCGTGCAGCTGGCGGTCGACACCCCGACGATCGAGCGGCTCGGCGAGAGCCTCTCCGGCCTGCCGCAACCGTTCGTGATTCACATCTTCGGCAGCAGCGTGCGCGGGCTTCGTACCCTCGCGCGGGAGGTTGCGGCTCGTCTGCGTCGCATTCCGGCGCTCTCGGACCTCGTCAACAACGACGGTTACCCAATCACCCAACTGCAAATTCAGCCGCGAGCCAGTGCCCTGGCTGCCTATGGCCTCACGCCCGCGCAGCTTTATGCCCAGATCGACCCGCTTCTCAATGGCGAAGTCCTCGCGCAGGTCCCGCAGGGTGACGTACCGCTCGATCTGTACATGCGTCTGGCGGATGCGCCGGACTGGTCTCTCAGCGCGCTGGCGCGCCTGCCGATCCGCACCCATGGGTGGACGCCTCTGGGTGAACTCACCCACCTGAAGCTCATCGAGACTCCGAACCAGATCCGTCACATTGCCGGCGCTCGCGCGCTCGATATACTGGCGACACCCACGGGAACACTCGGCAATACGATCGCGGCGGCCCGCCGCGCGCTTTCGGGCCTGAAACTTCCTCCCGGCTACCGCATCGGCTTCGGGGGACTGTATGCCGAGCTCGAGCGGGCTGCGGTCGGTCTCGTCATCGCAGCGGTGGCCGCGTTTCTCCTCATGATCGGCATTCTCGTCCTACAGTTCGACGGGCTGCTCGTACCGGGGATCCTGTTGCTCGAAATTCCGCTCGCCATCACCGGCGGCACTTTGGCGCTCATCCTAAGTGGCGTGGGGCTCAATGCCACGGGCGTCATCGCATTCCTGACGCTGATCGGCATCGGCCTCCGTCACAGCATCGTTCTCCTCGACCGCGCCAAGCAGAATGAGGCGGCAGGTATGCCGGTCGAGAAGGCTGTGCGCGAAGCGATCCGCGCGCGGTTCCGCCCGATCGCGCTCACCGCGGTCACCGCCATGCTGGGCATGTTGCCGACGGCGTTGGGCTTTGGCCAAGGTGCCGCCCCGGAGCAAGGCCTCGCGGTCGTCATATTCGGCGGTCTCGCCTGGAGTGCGGTGCGCAGCACGAACCTGATCCCGGCACTGTATCTGCATTGGCGCCGGCAGCAGCTCGCACGGGAGCAGCGCGGGTGAGGCGCGCCGCGCCTCACACCGCAGCGAAGAGCACGCTCACGCGGCTTCAGTGTCGAGGCCGCTGAAGAACTGCCGGTAGAGGAAAAGATACAGCGCCTGCAGCGCGGCAGTGAGTAGGAACGGCGCGACGAACTCTCCGCGGTGAATCAGCCAACCGCCGAGCACCGGGCCGGCGGCCCGTGGCAACTGGCTCGAGAGGCTTTGCACGCTCGCGGCGAGCCCACGGCGCTCGGCCCGGGTGAGACCTGCCGCCACCACCTGGCGCGCGCCGGCGGTACCGCGGTTGAATGCCGAGCGCAGCGCATAGAGGCCCGCCGCGATGAGAAAAGTCGGCGAGAAGGGGATCGCAACCAGCACTGCAAGGCCGACGAGGCGCATCCACACCACAGAGCGGACCGCTCCGAAGCGCCGGCTGAGGCGGCCGCCAAACACCGAGCCCGCCGCGCCGAGCACGAAGCCGAGGGCGAGCGCCGGACCGATGGCAGCCGGACTCTCGCCGAACCGGCGCAGAAACCAGTAGGCGATGAGCGGATTGACGATGCCCATCGCGAAACCGTTGACGGCGCTCGCCGCCGCGAGCCGGCGAAGCAGACGATTCTCCGTCCGGGTGACGTGCGCCACGCGTGCCGGTGCCTCAGCGGGAAGGGCATCCGGCACGGCGGCGGTCACGCGGGTTCGCGCGATCAGCAGCAACGCGACCATCGAGCCTGCGAGCGGCAACGCAAAGAGCGCGCGATAGGTCGCCAGGCGCTGAAATCCGACTCCCAACGCCGCGGGCAGCGCGATGAGCGCCGCGCCGGCGGCCATGCCGAGAAACCCCAGCGTGGCGTTGAGGGAGAATGCGCGGCGGCGGGCCTCACCGGTGAGCTCTCGCGCGAGCCATGCCTGCTCGACGGGCGAGAAGGGGCCCGCGGCCCCGTTCGCGCCGCGCCCGAAGCCGGCCACGGTCGCCGCCACGATCAGCACCGCCAGATCGGGTGCGAGCATGGCGGCGAGGGCCGCGAGCCCGGCGGCGATCTCGTAGCCCAAAAGCAGCGCACGCCGGCTCACCCTGTCGCTCAGCGGACCGATGATGAGCGTCAGCAACGCCCCGAAGAGCAGCCCCGCCATCAACACCGTGCCGATGGCCGCGCCGCTGAAGCCGAGCGCCTGCAGGTAGAGGGTGAAGCTCGCGATCGTCACTCCCTGACCCAAGCTACGCGCGGCGCGCGCGGCCAACAGGCGCCTGACGTTGGGAGGCAACGGCGGATGCACCGGCGCAGACTAGCACGCCCGGGCGGAGCACGTCCTTCGCCGGGCCCGGCGCGTGATCAGCTCTGCAGCTCCGGCCGGCGACGTTGGAGCGTCACGAGCCAGCCCTCGAGCTGCTCGGCGGGCATCGCTTTCGCGAGCAGCCAGCCCTGCGCGAGCTTGCAGCCGTACTCGCGCAGCAGCCGCCAGTCCTTCAGGCTCTCGACACCTTCGGCCACGGTCTCGATGCCGAGCTGACTCGCCATCTCGAGTGCCGAGCGCAGGATGACCTGCAGACTGTCGCGCTCGTGCGCGCCATGAACGAAGGTTCGATCGATCTTGAGCTCGGTGAAGGGAATGCGCGCAAGCTGCTGCATCGAGGAGAAGCCGGTGCCGTAATCATCGAGCGACAGGCGAAATCCCCGCAGCCGCAGCCGTGTCAACACGCCGAGAGCGATCGCCAGATCGCGCAGGAGCGAGCTCTCGGTCACCTCGAGCACGATCTGATCCGCCCGCAACTCGTGCTGCTGCTGCAGCTCGGAGATCTCCTGCACGAGCTCGCCCCGCTCGAGGAGGGTCGGCGATAGATTGATGGCGATCGATAGATCGAGTCCGTGCCGGTTCCAGAGCGCCGTCTGGCGCATGGCCGCGTCCATCACGTGCAGGGTGAGCTCGCGGATGAGGCCATGCTGCTCCGCGACCGGGATGAAGGCATCGGGTGCGATCCAACCCTGCTTGGCGTCATGCCAGCGGGCGAGCGCCTCGACGCCGCGAACGCGCCCGCTCTCGAGCTCCACCTGTGGATGATAGTGGACGGTGATGCCGCCGCGGGCGAGTGCCGCCCGGAGCGAGTCCGGATCGACGGCTGGATGCGGGGCGGGGTGCTTGTTCTCGACCGTCGCGTGGAGCTTGTTCTGCAGCAGCGCCGCGAGACTTGCGAGCGTGAGGGGCTTTTGCAGCCCGCCGACGATGCGCAGCCCGAGCGCCGCGCCCATGTCCTGGACCGAATTCATGAGCGCGCGCTCGCGCGAGGAGGCCAGAATGATCGGCGCGCGCGTGCCGCGTCCGCCGAGCGCGGAGAGAAGCTCGGGCCCATCCATGGTGGGCATCTCGAGGTCGATAATGAAGAGTGCAGGCTGTGCCGGCAGCTTATCGAGGAGCGCCAGCGCCTCGAGACCGTCGCCCGCCTCGTGCACCCTGGTGATCCTCAGCTCGCGGCAGAGCGCCGCGCCGATGCCGCGCTGCACTCCGCTGTCGTCGACGATCAGGACGGAATCGATGGTCTGTAGCCCGTTGCTCGAGGACATGGTGGTCGGAAGCGCCGTAGCCCAAGGGCGACTTTCTCAATCAAAGCGTTATCGACGGGAGGAGGGTGGGACTTGAGTCGCAGAGCCGGGCCCGAGTGTGATGGGTGTCACGCGTGCGGCGGCTGGAACCCGGACCGCCGGCGTGCCTAAGATGCGTGAGACATAAGGGGGAAGCTCTCATGAAAGGCGGCACGATCACTTGGCCTGCTCTGTCTTATCCTGCGTGGCGCGACACGGTGAGCACGTTGCATCTGTGGGCTCAGATCGTGGGCAAGGTGAGGCTCGCGCTTACGCCGTGGGTCAATCACAGCTGGCAGGTTCCGCTCTATGTGACCGCTCGGGGGCTTGGAACCTCGCCGATTCCTTGCGCGGGCGAGATCTTCGACATCGAGTTCGATTTCATCGGGCACCGCCTCATCGTGCGGACGAGCCGGGGCGAGGAGCGGACGATCGCACTCGAGCCGCAGGCGGTCAGCGATTTCCATCGCCGGGTCATGGGCCTTCTGCAGGAGCTCGCCATCGTGGTGAGGATCAACGACACGCCGAGCGAGATATCAAACCCGGTTCCATTCTCCCGCGACCAGCTTCACGCCGCCTACGATCCGAGCGCCGCTCATGCCTTCTGGCGCGTGCTCGTGCAGGCGGACCGGATCTTCAAGCTCTTTCGCAGCAGCTTTCTCGGCAAGGCGAGTCCGGTGCACTTTTTCTGGGGAAGCTTCGATCTTGCGGTGACGCGCTTCTCGGGCCATCCGGCACCGCAGCATCCGGGCGGGGTACCGAGCCTGCCGGATGCGGTCGTGCGTGAGGCCTACTCCCACGAGGTCAGCAGCGCCGGGTTCTGGCCCGGCAACGAGGCCTTCCCGCGCGCCGCCTTCTATTCCTACGCCTATCCTGAGCCTCGAGGCTTTCGCGACGCCCGCGTTCCACCGGGCGCTTACTTCGAGCAGAGCCTCGGTGAGTTCATCCTGCCCTACGAGGCGGTCCGTGCGGTGGCGGAGCCGGACGCTCTGCTGCTCGAGTTCCTCTCGAGCACGTACCTCGCGGCGGCGAATGCCGGCGGTTGGGACCGCGCCGCGCTCGAGTGCCGCCTCGGTACTCCCGGGAAAGTGCGTCAGCTTTGAATTCTGTGGCAAAGTTCCTGGAGTCCGCGCGCGGCGGGGCGTAATCAACGTATCTCGTGCGCGGAATCTTCGCCACCATCGGTACTTTTCTCATCGGCTCGGTTGGCTGGGCCATCGGCATGTGGATCGGGATCGGGACGGCTGTGGTCCTGAGCGCGATCGGCAGCGGCATCGGTCTTTACTATGGCCGCAAGCTCTTCGACCAGTGGCTCGGTTAGATCTGCTCAGCCCCGACCGATGTAGGGCATCTTGGTCGCCATGACCGTCATGAAGAGGACATTGGCCTCGAGCGGCAAGCCCGCCATGTAGAGGACCGCGTCCGCCACGTGCGCGAGGTCGAACTGAGGTTCGGGCCGCAGGGTGCCGTCGGCCTGGCGAGTGCCGTGACTCATCGGCGAGGTCATATCGGTCGCGACATTTCCGATATCGATCTGCCCGCAGGCGATGTCGTGGGCCCGTCCTTCGAGTGCTGTGGCCTTGGTGAGACCCGCCACGGCATGCTTCGATGCCGTATACGCGACCATCCACGGCCGCGGCGCCGTCGCGGAGATCGAGCCGTTGTTGATGATGCGGCCACCGGCGGGGTTTTGTCTCTTCATCAGTCGGAAGGCTGCCCGGGTGCAGAGGAACGTGCCCGTGAGGTTGGTATCGATGACCGCCTGCCAGGAGGCGAGCGAGGTGTCGGCGATTGGCGTCGGGGAAGAGGCGATGCCGGCGTTGTTGAACAGCAGATCGAGCCGGCCGATCTGCTGCTCGATGCGCTCGAACAGGGCCTCGACCGAGGCTTCGTCGCCGACGTCGCACGGCATGGGAATGCACCGGGCACCTGCCTCTCGGGCCACCGCCTCGAGAGCTGCCGGGCGGCGGCCCGCCATCACGACCGTCCATTGATCTCTCGCGAGGGCGGTGGCAACCGCCCGTCCGATACCCGAGCCCGCGCCGGTGACGAGGGCCGTCCGAGGCTTCACTGATCTTGCTGGCATGACGGGGACCTCGAGGGAGGGGGAACGCAATTGTGATGCAGGCTCGTGCGGATTACGACGCCGCGATGTCCCGATGCGCCCAATGGTGCTGACCGCCCTGATCGTTTGAAATAGACTCTCAAGATCATGAGTAAGCCTATTCTGCTCGCGATCGCGCTCGGCTTTTGCGTCTGCACCGCCCGGGCTGACGACAACAGGCAGGCGCCGGATTTCAAGCCCACCGAAGTCACCTCGATGGGCTCGGTCACCGTGGGGGGCTCGCGCATCGACTATCGGGCCGTCGCCGGCACGCTGGTGGTGCACCCCCAGGGCTGGGACTCGAGCGCCTCGTCGCAGGAGAAGAACCCGACCGAGGCGTCCATGTTCTATGCCGCCTACTTCAAGCGCGGCGTTGCGGCGGCCGACCGCCCGATCACCTTTCTCTTCAACGGTGGCCCCGGCTCCTCCTCGATGTGGCTGCACATGGGCGCCTTTGGCCCGGTCCGCGTCCTCACCGCCGATCATAGCCACACACCGCCGGCGCCCTACCGGACCGTGAATAATGACGAGAGTCTGCTGGATGCCAGCGACCTGGTCTTCGTCGATGCCCCGGGCACCGGCTTCAGCCGCATCCGCGGCAAGGATGCGGCGAAGTCCTTCTATGGCGTCGATCAGGACATCCACGCCTACGCGGTTTTCATCCGCGAGTTCCTCTCCCACTACAACCGCTGGAACTCGCCCAAGTACTTATTCGGTGAGAGTTACGGAACCATGCGCGCCGCCGGACTGCCGCTCGCGCTGCAGAAGGAAGACATCGACCTCAACGGCGTGGTGCTGCTCTCGTGCATCCTCGACTGGGACCTGATGCCGGACGATCCGCAGCTGAACCCCTCGGTCGATCTGCCGTACATCGTCGCGCTGCCGAGCTACGCCGCCACCGCCTGGTATCACCACTCTCTGCCCGATCCGCCGCAGGATCTGCAGACCTTACTCGCTCAGGTCGAGCACTTCGCCACCACCGATTACGCGTTGGCGCTGATGCAGGGCAATAGCCTTGCGCCCGCGCAGCGCCAGGCGATTGCCGAGAAGCTGCACGCCTATACCGGCCTGCCCGTGAGCTACCTGCTGAAATCGAACCTGCGCATCGAGTACGGCGCCTTCCAGAAGGAATTGCTGGCCGATCAGGACCTCACCACCGGCACGCTCGACACCCGCTTCACCGGTCCGACGCTCGATCCGCTCAGCAAGGTGAGCGAATACGACCCGCAGAGCGCCGCCATCGGCTCGGCATATGTTGCAGCCTTCAATGAGTATGTGCGCGATCAGCTGCATTACGGGGAGGCACTGCGTTACAAGCCCGGCATTGCCGTCTACGGCAGCTGGGACTACCGGCACCAGCCGCCCGGGGCAAACCGGCCGCTGATCGCGCTGCCGAACGTGCTGCCCGACCTCGCCGCCGCCATGAAGCGCAACCCGGACATGAAGGTGCTGGTCAACGGCGGCTACTTCGACATTTCGACGCCTTTCTACGAAGGCTGGTTCGAGATGCACCACCTGCCGATTCCGCCGAGCCTGCAAGGCAACATCGAGTACCGATACTACCAATCCGGCCACATGGTCTACGTCCACCTGCCGGCGCTGAAGCAGCTGCACGACAACGTCGCGGCCTTCATCCGCAGTACCGACAATGAGGGTTAGGCCGCAGGTAGGCCAACGAGGCATACCCGCATCGGCCGGTTTTCAGATCGAGCTTCGGCTGGAACCCCAGGTGTCGGACGGCAGGTTCGGCTCCTGTCGGCGCGCCTTGCGGTCGTACATCGCGCGGTCGGCAATCGCATAAAGACGATCCGCATCGTCAGTCTCGTCCGGATACAACGAGAAGCCTACGCTCGCGCGAACCGCCAACTGCCGCCCCAGAATCACCATGCCGGCATCGAGCGCCTGGCGCAGATTCTGCGCCGCACCGCGGGCAGCGTCGTGATCGAGGATATCGGTGAGAATGACGGCGAACTCATCGCCGCCCAAGCGAGCGAGCACATCCTGCGGGCTCAGCTCGGCGCGAAATTGCCGCGCCGCCCAACGCAGCACCTCATCGCCCGCCGCATGCCCGAGCGTATCGTTGATCTCCTTGAAGCCGTCAAGGTCGATCACCACCAGCGCCACCAGGGCGCCGGTTGCTTTCGCTCGCTCGATGATCTCGCGCAGCCGGCGGCCGAGCATGCGCCGATTGGGCAGCCCCGTCAGCTCATCGTGCAGCGAGGCGTACTCCGCCTTCGACAGCTGCTCCTCGAGCAGCGTGAAGGTCATGCCGGTGGCGACCAGGAACTTCGGCAGGTTCCACACCTCCGCATCCACATGGGCGTGCGGCCACAAGAGAGCCATCAGATCGCCCACGGGAAAGACGAACGCCCAGGCGATGAAGCTGATGGTGGTGAAGCGCACACTGGCCGAGGGCCGGGACGCGGTCATCCGGTAGAACGCCGCGACGGCCAGGTAGTGCCAGGTGAGCATCCAGGTGAGTGCCTCATCCGGCTGATGGAAAGCCAGCAACGCGCCCTGCACGGAGTAGGCAACCAGTACGAGCGAAGCCCGCCAGCGCAGGCTCGGTTGCTCGCCCGCGCCGTGCCAGGCGCGCATCATCCCCAGGGTGGAGCCGGCGCCGAGGGCGGTGAGCGCGGCGTAAAGCCACGCCGCGCGCACGTCGTAAATGATCAAGGTCAGCAACGCGACATCGGGCAGGGCGCTGAACGCCACAGTCGAGAGATTGCGCCACCCGATGTCGAGCTGGTCGTTGCTCGCCCAGACGAAGGCGTTGGCGATGATAACCAACATCGCGACCGCGACCGAATAGGCGCCATTGGCGCTGCCGCTGGTATTCTCGGCCACGAACAGCGCGACGATGTGAACGAGCAGTAGCCCCCACCCGACCAGCCAGAAGTTGAGGCGGCTTTGCCCGGTACGCCGCAGGAGCGTCCAGAAGACGGCGATCAGGCCGCCGATGGCGACGAAATCTGGTAGGACGGAGAAATTCACACCGGCGCCGGAAACCCGCTTCGCTGTAGGGTCCATGCACGGGTACCCCGTGTCCCTGGCGCGCTCACAATACCCGCAACGCTCAGGACGGATCAGCGACGCGCTGCGCATCGGGCTCCGCCAAAACCGTGAGCCGCGTCGCAACGGCCATGGAGGTGACCGCCGCGGCCGCCGCTACGCTCCTCGCCCCCCATCTACCTCAGGCGATCTCATCGGGCATCGCGGCCTTTCTTCTCTCGATGTAACCCCGCAGCTGCTCATCCTTCGCCGGATCCAGCGGCGGCGGCTGATAGCCGGCGAGCAGCGCCTTCCATTTCCTGTTTGCTCTCCTGAGCTGATCCTCCGAGCCATCGGCGCTCCACTGCTCGAAGGAGTTGTTGTCGGCCAGCTCGAAGTCGTAAAACGCCGTCTCGTAATTGGCGAGCGTATGGGCGGAACCGAAGAAGTGCTTGCCCGGGCCGACCTCCTGAAAGCCCGAGAGCGCGAACGCGTTCTCATCGAGCGCCATTCCGCGCGCCAGGGTGTGGAAGGCGCCGCATTGATCCACGTCCATGACGAACTTTTCATAGGACATGGCGAGCCCCGCTTCGAGCCAGCCCGCCGAGTGCAGGATGAAATTCGCGCCGGCGAAGAAGGCGGGCCACATGGAGTTCGCGCTTTCGTACGCCGCTTGAGCGTCCGGGACCTTCGAGGCGCAGAGATTGCCGCCGCAACGCAACGGAACGCCGAGCCTGCGGGCGAGTTGGCCGATGGCGAGATACGCGAGCGCCGGCTCGGGGGTGCCGAAGGTGGGCGCGCCGCTGCGCAGAGACATCGAGGAGAGAAAATTGCCCAGAATGGCGGGCGAGCCGGGACGCTCGAGTTGTCCGAGCGCGACGCAAAACACCGCCTCGGCGAAGCACTGGGCGAGCCCTCCGGCCGTGGTGACCGGCCCCATCGCCCCGCCGAGGATGAACGGAACGCAGACCGGCGCCTGGTTGGCGGCGGCATAGGTGCGGATCACGCGGCTCGCCTCGCCATCGAGCACCAACGGCGAGTTGACATTGACATTGCCCAGTATGACGCAATGATCGGCGACGAAGTCCGCGCCGAACAGGATGCGGCACATTTCAATGGAATCGGCCGCTCGCGCCGCGGTCGTGACCGAGCCCATGAACGGCTTGTCGGACCAGCGCATGTGCGAGTACACCATGTCGAGGTGGCGCGTGTTCACCGGCGCATCGACCGGCTCGCATACCGTGCCGCCGGAGTGATGCAGCCAGGGCGCGAGGTAGGCGAGCTTCACGAAGTTGCGAAAATCCTCCAAGGTGCCGTAGCGCCGGCCCCGGTCGAGGTCGGATACGAAAGGCGAGCCGTACGATGGCGCAAGCACCGTGGCAGCGCCGCCGATGCGGACGCTGCGCGCGGGGTTGCGCGCATGTTGAATGAACTCGCGTTGTGCCGTGCGGCGAATGATCTCGCGGGCGAGCCCGGCCGGCACGTGCACGCGCCACTCGTCCGTGACGGTCGCGCCCGCCTGCCGCCACAGCCGGATCGCCTCGGCATCGCCGCGGATCTCGAGGCCGATTTCCGCCAGCAGCCAGTCCGCGTGCCGCTCGATGGCATCGAGCCCCTCCGGTGAGAGCAGCTCGTAAGGGGCCATGGCGCGGGTGATGTAGGCCGGGCCCGACGGGCGGATGGCGCGCTGGGCCCTACGGGCATCGCGCGCGCTCGCGCGCGCTCTGCGTGGCGCGGCCGTTTCATCGCCCATGGGACTTCTCCGTCATCGGGTGCAGGCGCAGCCCAGAGGGAAATGCTCGAAACCCGCGGGACGATAGCGCGCCCTCGGGCATACGGGCTTTGCGCACGTATGCTATTGCTAGGAAATCGGCCATGATTGCGATCGAGCGAGCCGTCTGGCGCGGGAGCGGGGCTCCCGCATGATTATGCCGTTGCAGCGCGCTGAGCGGGAGAATTCGCGATCGTGAGCTTCGAGAACCACAAGCCCGCGCAGGCTCAAGCAGGCTGGTCCGCCGGCCAGGGGCTGTTCCGGGCGATACTCGCCGGTCCCGGACACACCCTCGCTGATGCGTTCGCAAGTCTCGAGCGCACCCCCCACGTCGAGCGGGTCCTGCGCCACCCGACCCGGGATCTGATCGGCGCGCGAGTGGCCGTCGCCCCGGAGGAAGGCGAAGGCTACTGGGAGTTCACCCGCATTCGGGACGAGATCTACGTCGTGGTGGCCAACTTCGCCTACAAGGATCCTCGGATCGAGCTGGTGCCGGGAGACGGGCTCGTACAGTTTGATTTCAAGATCTCAGGCGATCTGACCCTCGCGGTGAGTCGCAGCGAGCCGGTGCGGTGGAACCGCCCCTCACTCCTGGTCTGGTCCCAGCCCAAGGGGGTGGACATCAGCGAATGGACCGCCCCACGAGCCCGGGAGCAGTTCATCATCGTCAGCATGCGACCGGAGTTTCTCGCCGAGACGTTCCTGCCCGCCGGCGTGGAGGTACCGGAACCGCTCAAGGCGTTTGCCTCGAGCTCAGGGGAGAAAATCAACTATTGCCAGCATCCGCTCTGCGCGCAAACGTTCGAGGTCGCCACGCGGCTCATCAATAATCGACATATGGGTCCGCTCGCGCTCGTATATACCGAGGCGCTTGCTTTGGAGCTCGTGTGCCATGCGGTGGCGAGCCTCTCGGCGCTCACCGGAGCGCCGGCAGAGCAGTACAGTGACCGTGAGCTCAAGTGCCTGCATGCGGCGCGGGCGGTGCTGATGCGCCAGTTCGCGCCGGCACCCACGATCGACAAGCTCGCTCACTCGGTCGGCATGTCGAAGTCGATTCTGACCAAGGGCTTCAAGGCCGTCTTCGGGGAAACCATCTTCGATTTCAGCCTGCGCTGTCGGATGCGCCATGCGCTGACCTTGATTCGGGAGCAGGGTTGGTCGGTCGAGCAGGCGGGCGAAGCGATCGGCTATGCCCATCCGACCTCCTTCACCACGGCCTTTCGCCGCCACTTCGGCATGCGTCCGATCGATATCAGAAGCCGCAAGTCGCATTTGCGGCCAAACTCCTAGCAAATCCGCTGCGCGAACGAAGGCTGCTCGCGCGATGCGCGCGTAGTCTGGCAAAGGCGCATCCAGCGCACGGCCCGTGGATGCGAATCAAAGCGAGCGGCGCGGAGCGCCCCATCCGTCACGACAACCAGTTCCCCGGGGGCGATCGCGATGCAAGAATCGATCTCGAGGCGAGATGGCGCCAGGCGGCAGTTCCCGGCCCAGCGACGGGCACTGAGCGCGGTGGGCGCGGCCGTGTGCCTGGCCCTCTATGGGCAGCCGCAAGCGGTTCGAGCCGCCGATCCTGCCGATGAGGCGCCGGCGGCGCAGGGCGCCTCGCTCCCAAGTGCCAGCGATGAGGTGCCGCAGACGCTGCAGGAGATCACGGTCACCGCCACCCGCCGCCCGCAGACGGCCGAATCGGTGCCGTACAGCCTCACGGTCATCACGCCGCAGCAGCTCTCGAACGCAGGCGTCACGGACATCGCCTCGCTCGCCAACGAGGTGCCGGGCCTCAGTATGTACGATTACGGCTCGCGGCTCGCGGGCGCCACCGTACCCATCATCCGCGGGATCAACGCCACGGGGGAGCCGATTCGGGGCTTTCGCAGCTTCGAGGAAAGCCCTGTCGGGGTGTATGTCGGCAACTCCCCGGTCGATGGGTATATCCAACTCATCGACTTGCAGCGCATCGAGGTGCTGCGCGGGCCGCAGGGCACGCTCTACGGCGCGGGCTCCCTCGGCGGCGCCCTGCGGCTGATTCCGAACGATCCGCAGCTCCACAGCACCTCGGGCGAGGTGGAGGTGGGTGGCGACCGAGTCGCCCATTCGAGCGGCAACGGCTATACCCTCGATGGCATCCTCAATCTGCCCATCGCGAGCACGATGGCCTTCCGTGTCGCCGCCAAGTACGACTATCAGCCCGGCTGGATCGACGTCTATGGGCTTCTGAAGCGCACGAGCCCCGGGATCAGCGGCATTCCCGAGCTCGCCAATCCCGCCGATCCGGTCGGCAGCTCGGCCCTTTACTCCGGCCACGCGGACTGGAATTGGCAGAAGACCTTTACGGGCCGCGCGGCGCTCCTGTGGCAGCCGATTGATTCGTTCAAGGCCGTGCTCGCGATCCTGCAGAGCGATCTGCGTGGCGATGGCGGACCGCAGGTGAATCCGGATTTTCCGGGCGGCCTCTCGCCGCTCGATCCGAACGTGACCTTGCCGGCAGGCGGTCCCTACCAGGAGTTCTCGCAGGTCGATCAGCCGTTTTCGCGCTACACCAATCTCACCAGCCTCGATATGAGCTACGACGCGGGATTTGCCACGCTCGCATCGACGAGCTCCTACCACACGACCACCGGGCATGTGATGGAAGATGACACGTACCGCCTGGCGGGCGTCGATGGCGGCGCGTATCTGCCGTACTACGCCGGCATCCCGACCAACCCCCGGTTCGTGTACGACTACCAGTTCGACGACCGCTCGCACGCCTTCACCCAGGAGCTGCGCCTGGTGTCGAATACCCGGCTCTGGAACCTGTTCGACTACGTCATCGGGGCTTTCTACGATGACGAGACCCGCGAGGGTGCCTGGAACATCGCCAACCCGGGTACGCCGGAGCGGTCGCTGGTGCAGGGCTGCACGAGCCCGGCTTACTACGGGGCGACGTATCCGGAATGTCTCGCACTCGCCGGGCCGGGCGATCTTGACTTCACCCAGGTCGACACGCAGCACTTCGAGGAGAAATCCGTCTACGGCGACCTCACGTGGCACTTCGCTTCGCGTGCGCAGGTGACGGGCGGCTTTCGGCACTTCGAGGAGCAGTTCACCGATGCGCAGCTCTATGACGATTTCACGTTCCCGACGCTGATCCCGGCGACTCCCCACCACGCCCCGAGCTCGACGAACATCGGCAAGGTCGACATCTCTTACCAGTACGCCACCGATCAGTACGTCTATGCGCTCTGGTCGCAGGGCTTTCGCCGGGGTGGGGCCAATTCGGTGCCGCTGACCGGCCCCTTCCAGGAAAGCCCGCTGCTTTCGAGCTACGCGCCGGACCGGACCAACAACTACGAGGTTGGACTCAAGGGACGATTCGCCAATGCACTCACCTACGCGTTCGATGTGTTTGACGTCAAGTGGGACAAGCCGCAGATATCCTCGAGCCTGCCCTCCGGAAACCTCGCCGTCTACAACGGCAACACCGCGGAGTCCAAGGGCTTCGAGCTCCAGACCGCGGGACCGCTCATCCTGCGCGGCCTGACATACAACGTCGGCGTCTCGTACGCCGATGCCAAGCTGACGAGCGACTTCTCGCTGCCGGCGAACAACGGCCTGGGCGTCATTACGCCCGGGGAGATCTCGGGCAAGTCGGGCGAGCAGATGCCGGGCAGCCCCAAGACGAGCATCACGGCGGCGATCGACTATGACCACATGATCATGCCGGGGTATGCGCTGTCACTGTCGCTCAACGGCAGCTACCATAGCGCCGTGCTCATGGGGCTCACGGCCGCCGAAGGCACCACGGCAGTCCAGCAATCCTCGAGCTACCTGGTCATGAACCTCTCGGCCGCGGTGAGCCACGACCCGTGGCAGGCGACGATTTACGTCACCAACATCGCCGACAAGCAGGAGATACTCTCGCCGCCGACGTTGGTCGCGCTCGATGGCCTTACCGATGACTACGTGGTGAACGAGCCGCGCGTGATCGGGGTGCGGCTGTCATACATGTTCTGAGGGCGAGCTCGGGCGCCCAGCGGGAGTGAGCTCTATCGATCCATTGCTGCAGCCTTACCAGTTGAAGCACCTCGTGCTGCGCAACCGGATCATGACCACCGCGCACGAGCCGGCCTATTCGGAGCAGGGCATGCCGAAGGCGCGCTACCGCGCCTACCACGTCGAGCGCGCCAAAGGGGGCATCGCACTGACCATGACCGCAGGCTCCGCGGCGGTCTCGCGCGACAGCCCGCCGGTGTTCAACAACATCCTGCTCTACCAGGACGAGGTGGTGCGGTGGATGAAGGAGCTCGCGGACGCCTGCCACGAGCACGGCGCCGCCGTGATGATCCAGATCACCCATCTCGGCCGCCGCACCCGCTGGGACCGCAGCTCCTGGCTGCCGGTCGTCTCATCCTCGCACCGCCGGGAAGCCGCGCACCGCGCCTTTCCCAAGAAGATCGAAGAGTGGGACATCCGCCGAATCGTCGCGGATTTTGCCGATGCCGCCGAGCGCATGCAGGCCGCGGGCCTCGATGGCATCGAGATCGAGGCCTACGGCCATCTCATCGACCAGTTCTGGTCACCGGCGACGAACGACCTCGAGCCGCCCTACGGGGGTTCGCTCGAGAACCGCATGCGCTTCACCTTCGAGGTGCTCGCCGCGATTCGCAAGCGCGTGGGCCCGCAGTTCATCGTCGGCATCCGCTACACCGCGGACGAGCTGCTCGCGGGCGGACTGACGCGGGCGGACGGGCTCGAGATCTCCCGCTGCCTCAAGGCTAGCGGTATGGTGGATTTTCTCGACGTCATCCGTGGACACATCGACACCGATGCCGGACTGACCGACGTGATCCCGATTCAAGGGATGCCAAGCGCGCCGCACCTCGACTTCGCGGGCGAGATCCGCGCGGCAATCGGTCTGCCGACCTTCCATGCGGGGCGGATACAGGATATCGCCACGGCGCGACATGCGATCGCTTCCGGCAAGTTGGACATGGTGGGCTTGACCCGGCCGCACATGGCCGATCCCCACATCGTGCGCAAGCTCGCCACCGGCCGGGAAGAGGACATCCGCCCCTGTGTGGGGGCCAACTATTGCCTCGATCGGATCTATCAGGGGGGCTCCGCCTACTGCATCCACAATGCCGCCACCGGCCGCGAGCTTGCGATGCCGCACGAGATCGCTCCCGCGGCGGTAAGGCGCAAGGTCCTCATCGTCGGCGCCGGCCCCGGCGGCCTCGAAGCGGCGCGTGTGGCAGCCGAGCGTGGCCACGAGGTGCTCGTGTTGGAGGCGGGCTCGGCGCCCGGAGGCCAGATCCGCCTCGCCGCGCGCAGCCGCCGGCGCCGGGAAATGCTCGGTATCATCGACTGGAGGATGGCGCAGTGCATCGCGCATGGTGTGCGCTTTCGTTTCGACACCTATGCCGATGCGCAAGCGGTGATGGCGGCGGAGCCCGAAGTGGTCATCCTGGCCACCGGAGGTCTGCCACACACCGAGGTGCTGGAGTCGGGAAACGCGCTGGTGGTCTCGAGCTGGGATATTCTCTCGGGGAGCGTCCCTCCCGGCAGCGATGTGCTGCTGTTCGATGATGCCGGCGATCACGCGGGGCTTCAGGCCGCCGAGATCATCGCCGAGAGCGGCGCGAAACTCGAAATCATGACGCCTGACCGGTGTTTTGCGCCCGAGATCATGGGCATGAATCTCGTTCCCTACATGCGCAGCCTGCAGAAGCTCGATGTGACTTTTACGGTGACATTTCGCCTCGAGCGCGTAGCCCGCGAAGGCGATCGGCTGCTTGCGGTCGTGGGAAGCGATTACGGGGGTGTACGCAAGGAAAGGCGAGCCGATCAGATCGTGATCAATCACGGGACGATTCCCAACGAGGAGCTGTATCTGGAGCTCAAGCCCCTGTCGAGGAACCTCGGGGAGGTCGAATACGAGCGCCTCATCGCGGGTCTTCCCCAGACCGTCAGCTCGAATGCCCAAGGGAGCTTTCAGCTCCTTCGCCTCGGCGATGCGGTTGCCTCGCGCAACACGCACGCGGCGATCTACGATGCTCTGCGGCTGGCCAAGGATCTTTGATGTCGGCAAGCGACCCGCCTCGCTCCCAACGCCGGGCTGTCGCAGGCACCGGGCTCGCGCTGGTGATCATCGGCGGCAGCATGTTCAACATCCTGCCGCTGCTCACGGCTGGCGCGGCGGACAAGCTCGGATTCTCGACGCGCCAGGTCGGAATCCTCTCCTCGATCCTGACCGTGGCTTCGGGCCTCAGCGCCCTCTTGGCCGGGTTCTGGGTCCGCTCGCTCTCCTGGCCGCGTGCGGCCGCGGTCGGGCTCGGCGGCATGTGTCTTTGTCTACTGATCGCCCTTCGCCTGCAGGGCTACTGGGCATTCGTATCGATGCAGGGAGCCGCGGCCTTTTTCGCCAGCGCCGCATTCTCGCTCGGCATGACGATCATCTCCGATGGCCATGAGTCGACCCGCAGCTTTGGCACGGCGATCTCCGCGCAGGCGGCCTATCAGATCGCCGCGCTCTGGGCCGGACCCCTGCTGCTGCGTGTTTCGGGACTGAGTGGCGTTCTGGTTCTGCTCGCGGTGCCGGCGGCTCTTGCCATCCTCTTGACGCCGCTGCTGCCGGCGCGCGGACGCTCGATATCGCGCGAGCACCGAAGCGGGGTGTTCCGAGCGGCGACGCTGCTCGCTTTCGCGGGGTTCACCGTTTTCTTTGTGGGCGCGGGAGCGTATTGGACGTACATCGAGCTGATGGGGCAGGCGCAGGGCTTCGCGACTCGCGTGATCGCCGATTGTGTCGCCTTGAGTGTCGCGGCTGGAATTCCGGGCGGGCTACTCGCCTCAGCACAGGGGAGGCGATTCGGGAGCCTCGGGCCGCTGGCATCGGCCGGCTGCCTCATGCTGATTGCGGGACTGTTGCTCGGTATGACTCATGGCGTACTCGCCTTCGGGACCGCGGGCATCCTCTACTACTTCGCTTGGTGCTACTCCCTCGCGTATCAATTCACCCTCGTAAACACCGTCGATGCGAGCGGCCGCGCCGTGGCGCTCACCGGCGCGTGCGCGTTTTTCGGCTCGGCGGCTGGAGCGGCCCTGGCGGCGCCGTTCGTGAGTCCGAAGGACTTTCTTGCCGTAGTGTGGCTGGTCGCCGTCGCGGCGTGCCTCAGCGTGGGGATGTATGCGCTGGCATCGCTGATGCACCGGCGCGCAGCGCGCGCCACCGCGTCGCTGCAGCTCATCGACAACCCTTAGGATCGCGAGGATGTCAGTGCACGTCGAGGAGCATGTCTGGATCACGCTAAGCGACGGATGCCGTCTCGGCGCGCGACTCTGGCTCCCGCCAACCGCGTTCCGCGAGCCGGTCCCCGCAGTGCTCGAATACATTCCGTATCGCAAGCGCGACGGGACACGGGCGCGCGATGAGCCCATGCACGGCTACTTCGCCGAGCACGGCTATGCAGCCATCCGTGTCGACATGCGCGGCTCCGGGGAGTCCGATGGCCGGCTGGCGGACGAATACCTCGAACAGGAGCAGGACGATGCACTCGAGGTGATTGCGTGGATCGCCCAGCAGCCTTGGTGCAGCGGCGCGGTCGGCATGCAGGGCAAATCCTGGGGAGGCTTCAATGCGTTGCAGGTCGCGGCGCGCCGCCCGCCCGCGCTCAAGGCGATCATCACGACTTTCTCGACGGACAACCGCTACACCGACGACATTCATTACATGGGCGGCTGTCTGCTCAATGACAATCTCTGGTGGGGCAGCATCATGCTCGCCTACCAGAGCCGTCCGCTCGATCCACAAATCGTCGGCTCCGCATGGCGAGGACAGTGGCTCGAGCGACTCGAGCAGCTGCCGTTCTTCCCGGCGCTTTGGCTACGCCACCAGCGCTATGACGATTACTGGAAACACGGTTCCGTTTGCGAGGATTATGCCGCGATCCAATGCCCGGTGTTGGCGATCGGCGGCTGGTCGGATGCCTACACGAATGCGGTCCCGAGACTGCTCGAGAAACTGAAGGTGCCGCGGCTCGGCATCATTGGCCCTTGGGGGCACCTCTACCCGCACGACGGGGTGCCCGGCCCCGCAATCGGCTATCTGCAGGAGGCGATCCGCTGGTGGGGTCAATGGCTCAAGGGTGAAGACACCGGAATCATGAATGAGCCGATGCTGCGGGCTTACCTCGAGGACCCGGTCGCCCCGGACGGTACCCGCGAGTTCATACCGGGTCGCTGGGTCGGCGAGCGTTCCTATCCGTCCTCGAACATCAGGCCGCGCCGGCTGCATCTGCGCGCGGACCGAAGCCTCGGTGAGCAGCCCGATGGAGGCGGCACGGTGCTGAGGATCCGCTCCCCCCAGAGTCACGGCGAAACGGCCGGCGAGTGGATGGCGACCGGCTGCCCGGGCGAGCACTCAACCGACCAACGGCTCGACGACGGCGGTGCCCTCGCGTTCGACACCGCCGCTCTCGATGAGGAGATCTGCGTTCTGGGCTCGCCGCTGCTTCGCCTGCGACTCGCCTCCGATGCACCCGTCGCGCAGCTCTCGGTGCGACTGTCCGACATTGCGCCGGACGATACAATCACGCGCGTCAGCTACCAGGTGTTGAATCTCACCCATCGGGACGGCCATGAACGTCCTTCGGCACTGGAGCCGGGGCTTTACTACGAGGTCACGGTGGCACTGAAGGCGTGTGGGCATCGATTTCCTCGGGGCCATCGCCTGAGACTGTCAATCGCGACCGCCTACTGGCCGATGCTCTGGCCCGCCCCGTACCCGGCCAGCATCGCCGTCCGCCTTTCGGGAAGCACCCTCGAGCTGCCCGCCCGTTGGGCGGATGCGGGCTCAAAGGTGTCGTTCGAGCGGCCGGTCCATGGCCCGAAGACGCCGATCACCCGCATCGATCCCGGCCTGGTCCGTCGCTTGAGCACTCACGACCATGTGACCGGGGAGGCGAGGTATGTTACCGAGGGAATTGGCGGCTTGTTCGGCGAGGGCATTCTGCGCTTCGACGAAGTCGACGTCGAGATCGCGCATAGTCTGAAGCGTGATTTGACGATCAAGGACGACGATCCGCTGTCGGCGCGCTATCGACTGACCCAGACTTATGAGATGGGACGCGACGGCTGGCGGACCGTGATCGACACCCGGACCGAGATGCGCAGCGACAAGATCAACTTCTATCTCTCGGGGACGCTGACCGCTCGACACAATGGAGAGATCGTGGCGGAGCGGCAGTGGGATGTGGCGATCGAGCGCGATTTCATCTGAAAGCCCGTCCCCGCCGGGGCTCGAGCGCGCGCTCATCCCCGATCTGCGTGGCGCACCGCCTCTACGAATGCGCTCAGCTTGGTCGCATCCAGTCGCCCTTCGGTGCGTACCCCGGAGCACAGATCCACCCCAAATGGCCGCACGGACCGAATCGCCTCTCCCACATTCGCCACCGACAGCCCGCCGGCTAAGAACACCGGAAGAGGGCTGCGGCGCACGAACTCCGCGCTGATCCGCCAGTCGTGGGTGCGCCCGGTACCTCCAAACTCGGGAAGGGGCAGGTTGGGCCGTCCCGAATCGAGGAGGTACGCGTGAACGTGTGGCGCATAAGCTGCGATGAGATCCAATGCCGACTCATCCTCGATGTGAATCACCTGCACTCGTCGCATCGTCGGGAGCAGCTCGGCGAGCTGGGCGGATTCGGACGGGCTCAAAGGTGAGACGATCTGCACGGTGCAGGGGCGCGTGCGCTCGACGTGCCGGGCGATCGCGGTGGCGGTGTTCTCCGAGGTGAGCAGGAATGTGGAGATGGGTGGGGGTACCCGCGCGATGATGTTCGCAATCGTGGGGTCATCGATGGCATGGGGCCCGAAGGGCATCACTGCCACGAAGCCGATGGCATCCGCACCCGCCTCGATGGCGAGCTGCGCCTCCTGCTGCGAGGCCATGCAGCAGATCTTGATGCGGGTGCGCAAATGATTTCTCAGGCCGCGGACCTCACGGTCTCCGTGATGCGAAGCGCCGTGCTGATCGCCTTGGAAAGATCCCCCATGTCCTGAGGGACGATCATGACACTCGATTCCTTGGCAATGGCGCCCCACTGTGCGATGAACTCCTGAGCGAGCCTCATTTTCATCGCGTCCTGTCCGCCGGGATCCTTCAGCGCCCTGCCTACCGTCGCCAGCGCCTCCGCAGTCGCCTTGGCGACCGTGAGGACCGCCTCGGCCTGACCTTCCGCCTCGAGGATCCTCGCGCGCTTGCCGCCCTCGGCGCGATTGATCTGTTGCTGGCGCTCGCCCTCCGAGACGTTCACCGCCTGCTGCTTCTCGCCTTCGGACTTGGCGATGAGTGCGCGCTTCTGCCGCTCGGCCGTGATCTGCAGCTCCATTGCGTTGATCACTTCCCTGGGCGGGGTGATATCCCGGATCTCGTAGCGCAATACCTTCACGCCCCAGGTGATCGCCGCCCGATCGAGCTCGCTGACGATGGAAGTGTTGAGCTCACTGCGCGATGAGAGCACTTCGTCGAGCTGCTTCCTACCAACATCGGCACGCATGATGGTTTGGGCAAGCTGAACCACCGACATCAGCGGATTGGATGTACCGTAGGCGGCGGCCTTGGGATCGGTGATCTGCATGTAAAGAACACCGTCGATGGAGATCTGCGTATTGTCCTTGGTGATACAGACCTGCTTGGCGACATCGAGCGGGTTTTCCCGCAAGTCGAACTTGTAAGCCACGCTGTCGACTATCGGAATCAGCAGATTGAGCCCGGGCTCGAGTACGCGAGAGAACCGACCGAGCCGCTCGACCACCCAGGCGTGCTGCTGGGGCACGATGCGAAGACCTCTGGAGAGAGCCGTGAGGACGATGGCGAGCAGGACGGCCGCAATAATGAGTTGGTTGGTCATGACGGACTTACCTTGTTCTGAAATCGCAGGAGCAATCAGACGGTCGAGCGCGGCGGATCGAGCACCAGCGTGCTGCCCTCACGTGCCGAGATGACCAGGGTATGGCCGGGCCGCGGCGCCGCCGCGGACGAGTCGCGCAGCCGGGCGTTCCAGGTGCTACCGCGGTACTCGACGCGAAGCATCCCTCCTTGCGCTTCGAGCACCGTGACCGAGTGGCCGGTGTCGTCCCGTGAGATCTCCTCCGAGGCGCGGTTCTTGAGCAGCCCTCTGGCCCAGTGCGCCAATGGCAGGGCGATGATGCCCGTGGCGACCATGGCGGAGAGTGCCCAGAGCAGCCCGCCGCCGGCGAGCGCAACCGCACCGCCGGCGATGCACGCGGCGGCCGCGGCCAGGAGGTAGATGGTGAGGGTGTGCATTTCGAGCAGGATGAGGCCCGCACTGAGAACGATCAGGACGATGCCGATGACCTTCATAATCGCTCGCCGGTGACGGTGGCGATCCCGAGTCGTGAGGGTTGCGGACGGGGCGATTGCCGGCGGCGCCAGGCCGCAGGGGGCATGCCGTATTCGCGGCGGAACGCCCGGATGAAGGCAGTATCGGTCTGATAACCGACATCCTCCGCAATTCGTGCCAAAGGCGCATTGCTGCCACAGAGCAGATTGGCAGCCAGCACCATTCGCCACTGCGTCAGATATTCCATCGGAGCGCTACCGACCAGGTGCTGAAAGCGCTCCGCGAGCACCGATCTCGAAGTGCCCGCCGCGTGCGCAAGCGCTTCGAGGGTCCAGGCGTGCGCGGGTCGGGTGTGCAGCTCGTTCAGCGCCGCGCCCACGATGCGATCGCGGACGGCCGCAAGCCAACCGCTGCGGCCGCTACTCTGCTCGTTCATGTAGAGCCGCAGCACCTCGATGAACAGCACCTCCGCCAATTTCGCCAGCACGCCCGCGCCGCCAGGACGCGGGGAGCGCGCCTCGGCGAGCGCGTACTGCACCGAAGCCTCGAGCCACATACCCGCATTCGACCCGCGAACGCTCACTTTCAGAAGCGGCGGCAGCCCGCTGAGCAGCATGCGCGCCAGCCGCGCATCGCACGCGAGATAACCGCATACCAGCCGCGTCGTCCGGCCGCCTCCGCCGTAGATGAGCTTGCGAGGTCGGCGCGACAGTACAGTCTCGAGCCGCGCCTCCTTGGCCGGTTGCAGTCTGGGTGCGGAGCACATGCGATGGGCATGACCCTGCGGGAAGACGACGACGTCGCCGGCGGTGAGATGCACGGGCGGCTCGGAGTCGATCTCGACGAAGCATTCGCCCTCGGTGATGAGATGGAAGATCACGACGCGCTCGGCGCCGGGCTCGAGGAGCGGCGCCGCGGAGTCGGCGCGCGGCGATTGATAACACCAGGGCGCGGAGAAGCGGCCGTTGATGAAGATGGCGCCCACCAGGCGCACCACCCGCAGTGTCTCCGAGAACGCGTCCATCAGCCCGGATCGACTTCGATGCGCAAGCTTACCGGGACGGCTCTCTCGAGGGCGGCGGAGACGGGCGAGCACCGGTAGCTTTCTTCGATGGCTGCGTGAAGCACTTCCGCGGCGATGTTGGTTGCGGCGATACGCACCTGCAACTGTATCTCGCACGGTGCCGGCAGGACGCGCTCGCCGGCCTCATCCGCCATACCAAAGAGTCCTCGCGCATCAGACCGGCTCGCGGCAACCACCTCGAGCCGTGAGAGGACGATTCCCCGGGTAGCCGCCTCCATGACGATGCGAGTCGCAAGACACGAGGCGAGAGCGGCCCTGAGCAGCCATCCCGGGGTCGCCTGATCCCCTTCACCGCCAAGCTCCCTCGGCATGTCGGTCGTGATCTGCGCGCCGTTCTCATGCCGAGAAACCACCCGCATGCCCTGCTCCCAGCGCGCGATTGCGGGCTCATCGCGATGCATCGCGGCTTGCGGACGGCGGGCAAATACCGCGCGCGCCCGCTGCAACGCGTTCGCAATGGTCGCTGCTGTCACCAGCCTATATTGGGCTTGGCAGCGGGCGCTGCCAAGCCCGCCGGGCGCCCGTTACGGCGCGGCCGGACGCTGGGTCAGGAGATCCGGACGCCGCGGCAGGACGCAATGGCTGAGCCGGGCGTCTCATGAGGGCCGCGCGTCTAGTGACGCGTCACCTCATTCAGCCTGCCCTAACCCAGGAGATCTCCATGCCACTCATCAACGTCAAGGTCCTCGAAGGCGTTTTTTCCGCCGAGCAAAAGAGCCAGATCATCCGCAACCTCACCGACGCGATGGTCGAGATTGAAGGTGAGGGGATGCGACCTGTCACCTGGACGGTCGTTGAGGAGGTCAAGAGCGGCGATTGGGGAATCGCCGGCAAACCCCTGGCATCCGCGGACGTCCGCGCACTCGCGGCACGGCCGGCCAAGACCGCCTGAGGATGGAAGCGGGGCTACAGCGGCGGGTGCAGCGCTACGGCTGGGACCTCGCTGCGGCCGCGTATGAGCCGCTCTGGCGCCATCAGCTGCTCCCGGCGCAGGCCGCAGTGATGACCTGCGCCGGGCTCACGGCGGGCGAGCTCGTGGTGGATGTGGCCTGCGGCAGCGGCACGACCGCGATGGAGGCCGCCGCAAGCGTATCGCCTGGGGGCGAGGTCGTGGGTGTGGACTTGTCCGGGTGCATGGTCGAGGCCGCCCGTGTGCGCGCCCGGCAGCAGGGCTTGGGAAATGCCCGCTTCGAGCGCATGGATGCCGAGCGACTCGAGCTGCCCGACCACAGCTTCGATGTTGCGCTGTGCGTACTTGGACTGATGTATGTGCCGCATCCCGAGGGAGCCATTGGCGAAATGCGACGAGTCTTGCGTTCGCGTGGCAGGCTCGTGTTGGCCGTCTGGGGAGAACGCGCTCAATGTGGATGGGCAGGATTGTTTCCGATCATCGCCGCAGAGGTGGCAAGCGATGTCTGTCCGCTGTTCTTTCACCTGGGACAGGGAAATGCGCTCGCCGAGCTCTGCGCCACCGCCGAGCTCAACGTCAGCAGGCAGTCGCGCATCACGACCGCTCTTAACTATGAAGATGACGATGAGGCCTGCGCCGCGGCGCTTCTCGGCGGGCCGGTCGCCCTCGCCTGGTCGCGTCTCGATGCCACGGCGCGTGCGCGCGTGCGTGCCCGCTACCTCGAGTCGATCGCCCCGTGGCGACAGGGTCGTCGCTTCAGTATCCCGGCCCAGTTCGTCATTGTCGCCGCGTCAGTGGGCTCTCGGGCGCTCGCCACCGCCGCGTGAAACCGCGGTAGCGTCCCCGCATGTGCGCTAGAATTTCCCCGTTGCGGGGAGGTTTCCATGAAGACGGGCTTTTTGAGCGCGGCACTGTTGGCGCTGGTATTGAGCGGTGCGGCGACGGCTGCGGCGGTTCCTGACTACGTAACCCAGGCGGTGGCCGATCCTACCCGCCCCCAGGCCGACATCGATCGCGACGCGCTGCGCCTGCCGGCTAAGACGATCGCGTTCGCCGGCGTGAAGCCTGGAATGAAGCTCGCGGAGCTTTTTCCGGGGGGCGGATATTTCACGCGACCGTTGAGCGATGTCGTCGGACCGAGCGGCCACATCTACGGAATAGAGAACGCCAAATGGGACGATCACGACCTGCACATCGGCAAGTACGGCGTCGTCGACATGGCTGCCTGCAACAGGCACGTGTATGAGTCGCTGGCCAATCCCGGCACGGGCCGTGCGCAAATCGCGGCGCTACATCGCATTCAAAAATCCCAGGTGATACGCGAGGTCGAGGCTGCGGGGTTCAAGCTGGCGGCGCAAGGCGATGCGCTGCACCGCACCACGGACGATCATACCAAGTCGATATTCGACAAGTCGGTCCGGGGCCGTACCGACCAGTTCATGCTGAAATTCGCCAAGCCCTAGATAGAGCGCGCATTACCTCCCGTGAGCGCCACCTCAGCGGCGGGCCAGGACAAGACGCCCGCGCGTCGGCGGTGATGCCGAATCTGCGCGTAGCGATACTCACGGCACTGGCGCTCCTTGCCTTCGCGGGCAACTCGCTCCTGTGCCGCGCGGCGCTCACGCATACCCATATCGATGCCGCGAGTTTCACCACGGTACGGCTGCTCTCCGGCACCCTCGTGTTGAGCTGTCTGGTGCGGCTGCGCGGTGGCGCGCGCACGAGCCGGGGCAATTGGCTGTCGGCGCTCGCCTTGTTCGCCTATGCCGCCGGCTTTTCCTTTTCGTATCTGCACCTGACCGCGGCGGCCGGGGCCCTGCTGCTGTTTGGCGCGGTGCAGACCACCATGATCGGTCACGGGATCTGGTCGGGCGAGCGGCTGCGGTGGCTTCAGATCGTCGGCCTGGTCCTCGCGTGCGGCGGACTCGTCGGGCTGCTGTTGCCCGGATTGTCTGCGCCGCCTTTGGCGGGGGCGATCCTGATGCTGGGCGCGGGCGTTGCCTGGGGCATTTATTCCCTGCACGGTAAGCGCGGCGGGGATTCCTTGAAGGTCAGCGCGGGCAACTTCGCGCGCGCCTCGCCCTTCGCTTTGGCTCTGAGTCTTTTGCTGTCGGCGCGCGCTTCGCCGGATCTGGCGGGTATCGGCTATGCGTTTGTATCCGGTGCATTGGCTTCGGGCGTGGGCTACGCGATCTGGTACACGGCACTGCCCTCTTTGAGATCGACCACCGCCGCCACCGTGCAACTGAGCGTCCCTATTCTGGCGGCGCTGGGCGGTGTTCTCTTCCTGGGCGAACGGCTGACGCTGCGTTTGCTCGTAGCATCGGTGGCGATCCTCGGCGGTATCGCGCTCGTGGTGGTGATCGGCAAACCCAAACCGATGCGATTGGTGGGAGCCGCTCGCTAGCGTGTACGCTTGCGTAGCGTGATCTGTGCACGAATACAGTTCGATGGCACCTAGGGCCGCCACTCGCAAGGGTCGACGCAAAAGCTCGCGCGGGCGCGGCCGCGGATCGCTGCTGAAGCGGCTGTTGCCGAGCGCGCGACTGCGACGGCGATGGTTGCGGGCATTCAGGCGCGCGCCTCGCGGTCTGCAGATCTGCGCCACGCTCGCCATCGTGGCGGTCCTGTTTCTGGCGGTCAACTGGGTCTATCAGGTCGTACACAAGCCGTCCGAGCTGCTGTTCCCCGTCAGCGGCACGCTCTACAAATCGCCGTCGGAGACCTGGAGCGGGTACGGTTCGCTCTTCCAGAAGTACGCCACCGATATCATGACGCCGCAGTTGCTGGCAGCCCTGGCTCAGGTGGAAGGCTCCGGGAATCCCATCGTCCGCACGTACTGGCGCTGGTCCTGGAGACCTCATCCGTTCGAGGTATACCGTCCCGCCTCGAGCGCCGTGGGCATGTATCAGCTCACGAACGGGACGTTCGCGCAAGCGAAGCGCTATTGCATCCACAACCATCACGTCGCCGAGGAGGGACCCTGGAGCGATTGGCACAGCTGCTGGTTCAACAGTCTCTACATGCGTGTCATCCCGAGCAATGCGATCGAGATGACATCGGCCTACCTCGATAGGCTCGTGACCGTGACTCTTCTGACCCATCACGTGCAGTCCGCCAGCCTGCAGCAGGAGCAGGACCTCGCGGCGGTCATCCATCTGTGTGGGGCGCGCGCGGGCGATCTATACGTGCGCAGCGGTTTCAGGCTGACCGCGGGCCAAAGGTGCGGCGATCAGGAAGCGCGTGCCTATGTGGGGCGCGTGAACGCGATGAAGCGCCTGTTCGCCCGGCTGGCAGCCCGTGGTTAGAGCAACAAACGCAGCGGGCTCAGCAGGCGTGGCCAGCGCGGGGCGTTGCAGCACCCTCGCTATGCGCATACGATGCGCATAGCGTTATCGCCAAGGTATCAAGGTGAAGCGCAGCCCCGTGCGCTAACGCCCACAATCGCGTTGGCGCGAAAGGCGGCGATCGCTACCCGGAACGCCGGGCACTTCGAGGACGTCAAAATTCCAATCGTAAATCCGTGGAGCGTGAATTAGGCAGCCTGCGGGCCATAACCGCTCACCCGCCACCCAATTGGCTTTCCGGAAAGCGGACGACCAGAATGCGCCCGTGGAACCGCTGTCCATGCGTTGCTCGGGGACACGCTCATGAAGACAATCAGAGCCTACTCACTGGAGTCCGAAGCGGATCTGGCCAGGATCGCACTGGAGGGTGCCGATATTCCGGCGGTGGTTGTGGGTGTCGGCATCGGCATGAAGGGCGGAGTGTTGCTCGTGCCAGAGGATCGCGTTGATGCAGCGTTGAAAGTGCTCAAGGACCTTGAAGAGCGGCGGTGAGGATCCCCGGGCGGTCGATGGCGGAACACGCACTGAGCGACGCGCAGTGCCGATTTACGATGACCGAGTCAGCTCGTACTGACAGATGTTCACCGTCGCCGCAACATTCAGCGAGTCGATCGCCCGCGTCCCCGCAATCGTGAACGGCGTTGCATTCATTGCACTCAGGGCTTCGCGCGGCAAACCCCGAGCTTCGTTGCCGTAGATGTAGCAGTCGAAGTCACGAAACTCCGGCGCAGAGATTGGCGTACCCTGCAGATCGAGACTGGCGATCCGACCGAAGCGCCGCGGGAGTGCCTGCAACGGTACATCGAGTTCCACCGGCACATAAAAGATGGCTCCCATGCTAGCGCGCACGGACTTGCCGTTATGCACGTCGACGCTGTTGGGGCTGAGCAGACAGCGGAAGCTGCCGAACCAGGCGAGCGAGCGCAGGATCGTGCCGAGATTTCCCGGGTCCTGAATTTCATGCAGATAGGTGGCGCGCTCACCGGGCTGCTGCGGGGGTGCCGCCAGTAATGGCGCGACCGCAGCAATGCCCTGCGGTGAGCGCGTTTCACTGAGCTGCGCCATGTGGCGGGAATTGAGGACGTGAATCGGGAGCTCGCTTGTCCAGTGCGCATATTCCCGGGTGAGATAGATTTCGCTGGTGCGCAGCCGTGCATCATGAATCGCAGCCTTCTGCAGCTCCTGTACCAGATGCTCGCCTTCCAGCAGGAAACAACCGAACCGCTCGCGGAACTTCCTCTGGTGCAGTTTCTTGATGTCTTCGAACTTCACGACAGGTTCCGCGCGACCGCTTCGGCCACCTTGATGCCATCGACACCTGCCGAGAGGATGCCGCCGGCATAACCCGCACCTTCACCGCATGGATAGAGCCCGCGCACGTTGAGACTCTGCAGCGATTCAGCGTCGCGCGTGATGCGCACGGGCGAGGAGGTGCGGCTTTCCACGGCGGTGAGCACGGCATCGTCTCGATCGAAGCCGCGGATCTGCTTGCCGAACGCGGGCAATGCCTCGCGTATCGCATTGATAGCATAGTCCGGAAGAGCATGTGACAGATCACCCAACCGCACGCCCGGCGCATATGAGGGGACGATCTCGCCGAGCTGTATGGAACCGACACCGCGCAGGAAATCGCCAACTAGCTGCACCGGCGCGCAGTAGTCGCTACCGCCTGAAAGGTAGGCTTTGGATTCCCACACCTCCTGGAGCTCAACGCCCGCGAGCGGTCCGCCGGGGAAGTCCGGTTCGGGATTGATTGCGACCACGATGCCAGCGTTGGCATTGCGTTCGTTGCGTGAATACTGACTCATGCCGTTGGTGACCACGCGCTCCGGCTCGGAGGTGGCGGCAACCACCGTACCGCCGGGACACATGCAGAAGCTGTAGACCGAACGCCCATTGCGGGCGTGATGTACCAGTTTGTAGTCGGCGGCACCCAGTTGCGGGTGGCCGGCAAATCGCCCGAAGCGGGCGAGGTCGATCAGCGACTGCGGGTGCTCGATACGAAGGCCTATGGCAAAGGGTTTGGCCTCGAGATGGACGCGCCGGCGCTCCAGCATGCGCAACGTGTCGCGGGAGCTGTGCCCCGGCGCGAGCACTACGTGTCGGCTATATAGAGTCTCGCCGCTCGCCAGCACCACGCCTTCGATCTGTCCCGCTTCGATGAGCAGATCGGTAACCTTGCTCTCGAAGCGTACTTCACCGGCTAGCGAGATGATCTCCTCGCGCATGTTCGATACGATGCTCGTCAGGCGGAACGTGCCGATGTGCGGCTTGCTTACATAGAGAATTTCGGCCGGTGCAGCGGCACGCACGAACTCCCGCATCACCTTGCGGCCATAGAATTTCGGGTCTTTGATCTGGCTATAGAGCTTGCCGTCGGAAAACAGGCCCGCGCCGCCCTCGCCAAACTGCACATTGGATTCCGGTGTCAGCGTGTTTTCCCGCCACAGGGCCCAGGTGTCGCGCGTTCGGCGGCGTACGTCACGGCCGCGTTCCAGCACGATGGGCCTGAAGCCCATTTGCGCGAGCAGGAGCGCCGCGAACAGTCCGCAGGGGCCGAACCCGACGACCAGCGGTCGTTCCTTGAGTTGCGCCGGGGCTTGCGCGACCGGGTGATAGCTCGTGTCCGGTGAGACGCCGACCTGGCGATCGCGCACCAGGCGTTTCAGCACGGCCGCTTGGTCACGCACCGTGACGTCGACGATACAGATGAAGAAGATTCCGCTATTCCTCTTGCGTGCATCGTAACTGCGCTTGAACAGATTGAAATCGAGCAACTCGGCCGCGGGGATGGCAAGGCGCTGCAAAATCGCCTGACGTAGCGCCTCAGGCGTGTAATCGAGCGGCAATGGCAGCTCGGTAATGCGGATCACGGGCCTCTTCCTGGCCGGTAAATCCGGCAGAGGAGTAGAATCGGCCGAGTATAACCCGTAGATCCCTGGGAAGATGCCCCGAACGAAAAGCAGCGCCAGCTGGCTCTCTCGCCACCTCAGTGATCCTTTCGTCAAGCAGGCACAGAGGGACGGTTATCGCTCGCGTTCGGCCTACAAGCTGATCGAGCTCAATGAGAAGGACAAACTGATCCGCGCCGGCATGCGGATCATGGAGCTCGGCTGCGCGCCCGGCGGTTGGTCGCAGGTGGCCGGCAAGCTCGTCGGCGAAAAAGGACGCGTGCTCGCGACGGACATTCTGCCGATGGACGAGCTGAACAATGTCGATTTCATTCAGGGCGATTTTACCGAAGAGGCCACCGTGCAGCAGGTACTCGACTGGCTTCGCGGCACAAAGTTCGATCTGATCATTTCCGACATCGCGCCGAACATCAGCGGAATCGATTCGGCCGATCAGGCGAGGTCAATCTATTTCCTGGAGCTGGCGCTCGACACGGTGTGCAAGACCTTGAAGCCTGGTGCGAGCTTCGTCGCCAAGATGTTTCAAGGCTCGGGGTCGGATCAATACGTGAAGGAGCTGCGGACACACTTCGCGAAGGTGCTCATCCGCAAGCCCGCGGCCTCGCGCAAGGAATCGCGCGAGGTCTATTTGGTGGCAAAGGGATTCACACGATGAAGCTATTCGCGTTACACCACGGCGTCGGGCCGGCCCCCCGTCGCATCGTTGTGCGGCGCTACCGATTGAAGCAGATACACCAAACGGCATCGGCCAAAAACCGGGGTAATTGGACCAAGGTGTTATTGACCCGAAGCCTGGACGGCAACCTTTGGCGCAGGGTGGCGGAGGTCATCCTTTGTTCAATTGCTACGCTCCAGGCGAGTTGAAGGTTTCGATCGGTGCCCGTATGCGAACTAGACCTGGGGTTGCTTGAAGTGCATGCTGGAAAGCACCGTATCGGAAGTCGGAGTCGTAAATGAATAGCGTGCAAATCGAGCAGAAGAGCTATGAGATGCCCCCGCGAGAGGGGATCAGCATCGCGCATTTTCTCACCGTCCTCGACGTCGAGCGATCGGCCGGCTACTACGAAAAGGTCTTCGGCGCCCGGATCCTTAGCCTGGGTGACGGCAACGCACCCGGGTACCTTCAGCTTGCGAATATCTGGATGATTCTGAACGTTGGAGGCGGGCCGACCCCGGATAAGCCGACG
>JBAUOO010000042.1:0-37748 GCA_049579785.1 Steroidobacteraceae bacterium | reverse complement strand
CAGCGACGAGCGGGCGGACAGGAGTCCGCCCCGGGCAGCCCCGGTTGGACCCGAGGCGTGCGCGGAGCAGGGATCGCGCAGCGCAATGCCTAGTGGCACGGCCTCAACAGATGCCTCCGGGCCCTCTGAGAACCGCACTCGCGAGGATGCGGCGCCCGAGGAAACCGGCCGGTCGCCGGGGCCGGCCAGTGGCACTGACGAGCAGTGAGCGTGCCCGACCCAATCTACTTCGACTATGCCGCGACCACGCCGGTGGATCCCGCCGTGGCCGAGGCGATGGCCCGCTCACTGACCGAAGCCGGCGGCATCGGCAATGCCTCCTCGATGACGCATCCGTTCGGACGGCGCGTGGCCGAGCGGATCGAGCAGGGGCGCGCCGAGGTCGCGGCCCTCATCGGTGCCGCGCCCGAGGAGATCATCTTCACCTCGGGAGCCACGGAATCCAACAACCTGGCCATTCTCGGCGCCGCACGCGCCAACGCGCACCGGGGCAGGCATCTCGTGAGCGCCCGTACCGAGCACAAAGCGGTGCTCGATCCGTTGAAGCGCCTGGAGAAGGAGGGCTTCACGGTCACCCGGGTCTCGCCTGATCGCACCGGACGGATCGATCCCGAGGTCGTGGCGGCGGCGCTGCGTCCGGATACGGTCCTGACATCGATCATGCTCGTCAACAACGAGATCGGAGTGATCCAGGATGTCGCCTCGATCGCCGCTCTCTGCCGATCGCGCGGCGTTCTCTTTCACAGCGACGGCGCGCAGGCGGCGGGCAAGATCCCGCTCGAAGTTCACGCCGCGCAACTTGATTTCATGTCCATCACGGCGCACAAGCTCTACGGCCCGAAGGGCATTGGAGCGCTCTACGCGCGCCGTGACGCGCGGGCGCAGCTGCAGCCGATCCTCTTCGGGGGCGGTCAGGAGATGGGGCTGCGGCCCGGAACTCTGCCGACCCATCAGATCGTCGGTTTCGGGACCGCTTGCGATCTCGCGCGCCGCAAACTGCCCGCGGAGCACGCGCGGCTCGCCGGCCTGAGGGAGCGCCTGTGGCGAGGACTTGCGCCACTGGGCGGCGTGTACGCGAACGGAGAGGGCGCGCGCGCTGTGCCCGGAATCCTCAATGTGTCCTTCGAGGGCGTCGAGGGCGAGAGCCTGGTCAGAGGGCTGCGTGAGCTGGCGCTCTCCACCGGCTCAGCCTGCAATTCGGCTTCGGCCGAGCCCTCCTACGTGCTGCGCGCCCTCGGCCGGGACACCCAGCTCGCGCAGAGCTCGCTGCGGTTGAGCTTCGGACGCTTCAGCGCCCCGGAGCACATCGATGTCGCCGTGGCGGCCATACGCCGGGAGGTTATGCGGCTGCGGGGGCTCTCGCCCGCCTCAGAGGCTCCCGGGGACCCCGCGCAGGGGCCGCAGGACCGCAAGGCTGGCTTGCCGGCGAGCCTCACCGAGGCCGTCGGGGAGGCCGGGGGACCGGGGCAGGAGGTCTGGATCCGGTTCAGGCTTCACGTGCGGGAGGGCGTCGTGACGAGCGCACTGTTCAAGGCCTACGGCTGTCCCGATACTCTCGCCGTTAGCGCCTGGGTGACCGAGCGGCTGCGTGGCCGGGGCCGCGCCGATCTGGCGCCAGGGACGCCGGCCGAATGGGCCCAAGCGCTGGCCGTGCCGGCCGAGAAACTCGGACGCCTGCTGATTGTCGAAGATGCACTCGCAGACTGTGCCCGGCACTGGCCCGAACCGGGGTAAAATCGAACTTCATGGCCATCTCGCTGACCGAATCCGCCGCCGACCGTATCAAGAGCTTCCTGGCTTCCCGCGGGCATGGCATCGGGCTCAGGCTCGGGGTGCGCAAGACCGGCTGCTCCGGATTCGCCTATGTCGTCAACTACGCCGATGAGATCCAGGCCGGAGATCTGGTGTTCGAGGATCGCGGCGTGAAGGTTTGCGTCGATCCGCAGAGCCTTGCGCTGATCGACGGTACCACCGTGGATTTCGTCAAGCAGGGCCTCAACGAGGCGTTCCGCTTCCGCAACCCGAACGTCAAGGGGGAGTGCGGCTGCGGGGAAAGCTTCAGCGTGTAGGTTGGCGGCCCCCTGAGATCCGTCGACGCGAGAGGGAGTGCTCCAGGAAGCGGTCAGGCTTTTTGCCGGGGGGATGAACTAGAGGGTAAACTGTCGGGCTTTGTTTCCAGGCCAGATCCCGAAAGGACCCAGAATGGCGCTCGAGCGCACCCTGTCCATCGTCAAGCCCGACGGCGTCAACCGCCATCTCATCGGCGAGGTCTATCGCCGCTTCGAGCAGGCAGATCTCACGATCATCGCCGCGCGCATGCTGCGTCTATCCGAGCGCGAGGCCGAGGGTTTTTACGCCGTTCACCGGGAGCGACCCTTCTACAGGGATCTGGTGCGCTACATGACCTCGGGTCCGGTCGTGGTGCAGGTGCTCGAGGGCGAGAATGCCATCGCGCGTAATCGCGAGATCATGGGCGCCACCGATCCGAAGAAGGCGGCCGCAGGCACCATCCGCGCCGACCTCGCGCTCAGCATCGAGCAGAATGTGGTTCACGGCTCCGACGCGCCCGATACCGCGGCGCGGGAGATCGCGTATTTCTTCAGCACCACGGAGCTGCACCCCCGCGGCTGAGTCCGCTCGAGCCCTCCCATGAGTTGCCCCGACACGACCGCGACGAATCTGCTGGGCCTGCCGCGCCCGGCGCTCGAGGCGTTCGTGGCGGAGCTCGGCGGCAAGCCGTTCCGCGCCCGCCAGCTCATGAACTGGGTGTACAAGCGCGGCGAGTCCTCGTTCGAGCGCATGACCGACCTCGCCAAGGACTTCCGCGCGCAGCTTGCCGCGCGTGCCTGCATCAGCGAGCCGCAGATCGTTGCGGCGCAGCAGTCCGCCGACGGTACGCGCAAGTGGCTGCTGCGCGCCGACGCCTCGCAGGCCTTCGAGATGGTCTTCATTCCGGAGCCGGACCGCGGCACGCTCTGCATCTCCTCGCAGGTCGGGTGCGCGCTCGACTGCTCGTTCTGCTCGACGGCGCAGCAGGGTTTCAACCGCAATTTGAGCACCGCCGAGATCGTCGGTCAGGTCTGGCTTGCCAATCGGGAGCTCGCCGGCTCATTTGATCATGACCCCGCGCGAGAGCGCATCATCACCAACGTGGTGCTCATGGGCATGGGCGAGCCGCTCGCCAACTTCCGCAACGTCGTGCCAGCGCTCGAGATCTTCCTCGATGACTTCGGCTTCGATCTCTCGCGCCGGCGCGTGACGTTGTCGACCTCAGGCCTCGTGCCGCAGATCTACAAGCTCGCCGAGCGCAGCAACGTGGCGCTCGCCGTGTCGCTTCACGCGCCCGATGACGAGCTGCGCAACGAGCTCGTTCCGATCAATCGCAAGCATCCGATCGCCGAGCTGCTCGAGGCGTGCTGGCACTATATCGACGAGCAAAACGGCCGCAGCGTCACCTTCGAGTACGTGCTGCTCGCCGGCATCAACGACGCACCCGCCCAGGCGCGCGCCCTCGCGAGACTCCTCGCGGGCCACCCCGCGAAGGTGAATCTCATTCCGTTCAATCCCTTTCCGGGCACGCGCTATGAGCGCTCGCGGCCTGAGGCGGTGCAGCGCTTTCGCGATGAGCTCATTCGCCGGGGCGTGCTCGCCACGGTCCGCCGCACGCGCGGCGATGACATCGATGCGGCCTGCGGACAGCTCGCCGGGCGCGTGATCGACCGCACGACGGTGCGGCTCGGCAGCCGGACCTTCGGACTGGCGGTGCAACCATGAATCCCCGTTTTTGCGTGGGTGTCATCTGCGCCGCGTTGCTCGCCGGCGTCCTCGCGGGCTGCGCGAATCAACAGGCGGTGCAGCGCCGCCACGACGCCGCGGTCTACAACACCGAGCTCGGCATCGCCTTCATGCGCCGCGGCCAGCTCGCGATCGCGCAGACCACGCTCGATCGCGCGCTGAAGGAGAATCCCGACGATCCGGACGTGCACAGCGCGCGCGCGCTGCTGTTCGACCGGTTGGGCGATTCCAAGCAGGCGGACCGGGAGTTTCGCGCGGCGATCCGGCTCGGGCCGAAGAACCCCGACTTCCAGAACAACTACGCGGTCTATCTTTGCAGCCATGGCCGGATCGATGAGGGAGTCGAGACCTTCATCAGGGCCGCGCGCAATCCGCTCTACATGACCCCGGAGCTCGCCTACGACAACGCCGGCGTCTGCCTGCGCGTCGCGCATCGGGATGTGGAGGCGGGGCAAATGTTCCGTGATGCGCTCGCGATTCGGCCCAACCTCGCGCAGGCGCTGTGGGAGCTTGCCGATCTCGACTTCTCCCAGGGCAGGCTCACGCAGGCGCGCCAGGAAATCGACGCCTTTCTCGCCTCCAACCAGGAGACTCCGGATCTGCTGCTGCTCGCCGTGAAGGTGACGCGCGCGCAGAAGGACCCGCTCGATGCGGAGCTCTACGCCCGCCGACTGCAGCTCGATTTTCCGAATTCGGCCCAGGCCCGCGCGCTGGCCGATCTCGGGCACAACCCGGGCTGAGCGTCATGTCCGAAGGCATCGGCGCGCGGCTGCGCAGCGCCCGTGAGCGCAGCCGCCTCACGATCATGCAGGCGGCGGAAAGACTGCACCTCGACGCGGAAGTTCTCGAGGCGCTCGAGGCCGAGAACTTCGCCGCCCTCGGCGCGCCGGTCTATGTCAAGGGACACTTGCGCCATTACGCGGAGCTCGTCGGCGAGTCGGCGGAGGCGCTGTTTGGTCTTTATTCGCAGGGGACGCACGTTGCGCCCCCGGACCTGACACGCATTCCCAGGGCGCCGCCGGATGATGCCGGCAGGCTCGTCGCCCCGGCCGTGGTCGTGGTGATCCTCTTCGCGGTGGCGGGCGCGCTCTGGTGGGGGTTGTCGCTCACACGCCAGTACGGGAGCATCGCCGTCGCGCGCCCGGTGGTGCCGGGCGCCCCTGGCGGCCCCGAAGAGCCGAGCGCCGGCGCGGCATCGCGCGGGCCGGCGGAGCTGACACCGGGGACGGTCAGCGGCACGGCTGCGGCGGGAGGGCTCGTGGCCGTTGCCGCGCCATCGCCGGCGAAGGCGGTGCCAGCGTCGGCTATAGTCCCTTCGGCAAGCGCCGCCGCGGCGCCGCAGGGCCAGATCCAAGCCGTGCTCACCTATTCGGGGGACAGCTGGACGGAGGTCTACGATGCCACCGGCCGGCGGCTGCTCTACGGCCTTGCCGCCGGACCTGCGACACGCAGGATCGAGGGGGTTGCGCCGCTCAGTGTCGTTTTGGGAGACGCCAGCGGCGTCACCCTCCAAGTGGGGGGGCGGGCGGCGTCGATTGCGCGCTTCGTGCGCTCGGATCACATCGCGCGATTCATGATTGCCGCCGACGGACGCGTGCTCGCCGCGCCACGAAAGACGGGAGGTTGAGTTGACGGTGGAAGTCCAGCCGGTTCGCGGAATGAATGACGTGCTGCCCGCGCAGATCGGCGGCTGGCATCGCCTGGAGTCCTGCGCGCGCGAGTTGCTCGCGTCGTACGGGTACGAGGAGATCCGGGTGCCCATCGTGGAGCACACCGCGCTCTTCAAGCGCGCGATCGGCGAATACACCGACGTGGTCGAGAAGGAGATGTACACCTTCATCGACCAGGGCGGGGAAAGCCTGACCTTGCGCCCGGAGGCGACCGCCGGGGTCATGCGCGCGCTCATCTCCAACGGCATGCTACGGGGTCATCGGCACAAGCTCTGGTGCTTCGGACCCATGTTCCGCCACGAGAAGCCGCAGAAGGGCCGCTACCGGCAGTTCAACCAGATCAATGTCGAGGCGGTCGGTCTTCCCGGGCCCGATGTCGATGCGGAGCTGATCGCGCTCAACGCGCGTCTCTGGCGCCGCCTCGGCATCGAGCGGGTGCGGCTCGAGGTCAATTCCCTCGGCACGCCGGAGTCGCGCCACGCCTACCGGGAGAAGCTGATCGGGTACTTCCGCGCACACGAGCGCGCGCTCGATGGCGACAGCCGGCGGCGGCTCGAGGGCAATCCGCTGCGCATCCTCGACAGCAAGAATCCCGAGATGCGCGAGATCGTTGCGGGCGCACCGCTTCTCACCGATCATCTCGACCCGGAGTCGCGCGAGCACTTCGATACGCTCTGCGCCTCGCTGGAGGCCATCGGCATCCCTTTTCGGATCAACCCGCGGCTGGTCCGGGGTCTCGATTACTACAGCCGAACGGTGTTCGAGTGGATTACCGACGCGCTCGGTGCCCAGGATGCCGTCTGCTCCGGTGGCCGGTACGATGGGCTCATCGCCCAGCTCGGTGGGGAGCCGACCCCGGGAGTCGGCTTCGCGATGGGGATGGAGCGGGTCGTGGAGCTGCTCGCACAGACCGGAGGCGTGCCGGCGGCGGGTGCGGCGGAGGTGTACCTGGTGGTCAGTGGAGCGCGGGCCACTGCCGCCGGTCTGGCGCTCGTCGAGCGGCTGCGCGAGCAGTTGCCGGCACGGCGATTCGATCTCAATCTGGGGGGCGGTAATTTCAAAGCGCAATTCCGCCGTGCCGATCGCAGCGGCGCATCGCTCGCCGTCATCCTGGGCGATGACGAGCTGTCGCGCGGTGTCGCAGCGGTGAAACCTTTGCGCCATGAGGCGGGTCAGAGCGAGTGCCCGCTGCCTGAGCTAGCCGCGGCCATCGAAGCGGCACTCGCCGGCGCCACGGCGCCGGCAAAATGACTCCTCGAGGAGGGGTGGTGGACGATTTTTTACTGAGCGAACGAGAGCAGTGGGACGCGCTGAAGCGCTGGTTGCGCGAGAACGGACCGGCCATCGTGGCCGGCGTCGCCATCGCCGCCCTGGGGCTCGGTGGCTATCGCTGGTGGCAAGCCCGTGAAAACGGCCAGGATCTTGCGGCCGGCGGCCTGTATGTGCAGATGGAGAATGCCTTCGCACAAGGGAATTCGACGCAGGCGTTCATTCTCCTTGGCGATCTGGAGCGTCAGTACCCTTCCTCTCCGTATGCGGATCAGGCGAGGCTCGCCTCCGCCGGGGCCTTCGTCCAGGATGGCGAGCTTTCGCGGGCGGCGGATGAGCTGCGCACCGTCATGCAGCATTCCCCCGATTCCATCCTGAAGCTCATTGCGAGGCTGCGGCTCGCGCGTGTGCAGATCGCGCAGCGCCAGGCCTCGGACGCGCTTGCGACTCTGAATGGCGTCAATCCGGGCGCTCTCGCGCCGCTCTACGCCGAGGCGCGTGGCGATGCGTACTATGCAATGGGCGACAAGGTCGCCGCCCTGGCGCAGTACCGCCAGGCCCAGGCGGGCGAGGCGGGTGGAGAGACCGACTCCGAGATGCTCGATCTGAAGATCTCCGACCTCGCAGCCGATGCCGTGCCACGGGCCGTCCCTGGCGGCGGGGCCGGGCGCTCGCCGGTTACTCGGCTGGTCCCTCGCCTCGCCCCTTCGGGGCCGCCGGGCGCCGAGGCGCCCACAAAACCCGCCGCGAGTGGCGGGACCTCCGGGAAACCATGAGAGCTGCCTTGCAAACCAACACCTCACGATCGATTCGCTGCTGGACCGTGCTGGCGGCGGCCCTGTCTCTTCTGGCCGCCTGCTCCAAGAAAACGCCGGATCAGCCCGCCAAGCTCGCTCCGATCAGGACCACGCTCGGCGTGCAACGCCTCTGGAGCGCGAGCGTGGAGAGCGGCTGGTTCGGCCACCGTGCCATCGAGCGATTGCGCCTCGGGCTCGGTCTGGCCGTCGACGGGGATCGCGTATTCGCCTCCGGTCACCGCGGCGTGGTTGCGGCGTTCGATGTCGCGACCGGCCACACACTCTGGCGCACCAATACGCGACTGCCACTCGGAGGCGGGCCGGCGGTCCGCGGTAACCTGGTGGTCGTGGGCGCGACCGACGGTCATGTGATCGCGCTCAATGCCGCCGACGGCAAGCCGCTCTGGACGGTGTTGATAAACGGGGCGGTGATCGCCCCGCCGGCCATTTCCGACAACGTGATAGCGGTGCGCTCCGTGGACGGCAAGCTGCGCGGCCTGTCGCCGACCGACGGCCACGAGATCTGGGAAGCGGGGCAGGATGTGCCGTCGCTCTCGCTACGCGGCACCTCGAGCCCTGCGATTGAGGGCAACCTCATCATTTGTGGCTTCGATAACGGCAAGGTGCTCGCGGTGAATGCCCATGACGGCTCGCAGGTCTGGCTGGCGACCGTTTCGGAGCCCCATGGCCGCACGGAGATCCAGAGGCTGGCGGACGTGGACGGACCGGTGGATGTTGCCGGCAAGGACGTCTACGCGGTGGGCTATCACGGGAAGGTCACCATGCTCGCGCTCGAGAACGGCCAGACCTGGTGGTCGCACAAGGCCTCGAGCTACCGAGGACTCGCGCTGGGTAGTGAGGCGGTCTACATGTCGACCGCCGACGGACAAGTCGTCGCCCTGAGTCGCAGCAACGGTGCCGTCATCTGGCGCCAGAGCGCGCTGCGCTACCGGGGTCTCACGGCCGTGGCGGTGAGCGATGACGCAGTCATCACCGCCGACTTTCAGGGATACGTGCACTTCCTCGACAAGCGCACCGGCGCATTCATCGCCAGAGTGCGAAGCGGCCGTCTGCGTGTGAGCAACCCGCCGATCGTCGTGGGCAACGAAGTGGTGGTCATCAACGACGGCGGCCGCATCAGCGCGTACCGGATGTCGCCCCGCACATGAGCCCAGCAGCAGCTCCATGCTGCCCATCGTCGCTCTCGTAGGCCGACCCAACGTCGGCAAGTCGACCCTGTTCAACGTGCTCACCGGCACGCGCGATGCCATCGTCGCGGACGTGCCGGGATTGACCCGTGATCGACAATACGGCTTCGGCCGGGTGGGAACCGTGCCCTTCGTGGTGATCGATACGGGCGGTCTCATCGAGAACCCGAAGGGGATCGAGGCGCAGATGCGCGCGCAGACCGAGCGGGCCGTGGCCGAGGCCGATCGGCTGGTTCTGTTGGTCGATGGGCGGGCGGGTCTCACGTCCCAGGATGAGTTCGTGGCGCGGGAGATCCGCAAGTCCGGCAAGCCGACGACGCTCGCCGTCAACAAGTCCGAGGGACGGGACCTCGACCTCGTCGTGGCGGATTTTCATGCGCTGGGACTCGGGGAGCCGCTCGGCATCGCGGCGAGTCACGCTCAGGGGTGCGAGGAGCTGATGGCGCAAGTGCTCGCCGGGCTCGAGGCGCAGTCGGCCGAGACTGCGATGGATCCCGACGCCATCCGCATCGCCATCATCGGCCGGCCGAACGTCGGCAAGTCGACGCTCGTCAACCGGCTCATCGGCGAGGAGCGGGTGATCGCGAGCGATGAGCCGGGTACCACCCGGGACAGCATCCTCGTGCCGTTCGAGCGCGACGGGCGCAGGTTCCAACTCATCGATACCGCCGGCATGCGTCGCCGCGCCCGAGTGCAGGACGAGATCGAGCGCGCCAGCGTCGCGAAGACCTTGCAGGCCATCGACGAGGCGCACGTCGTGATCCTCGTCGTCGATGCGCACGACACCGTATCGGAGCAGGATGCGAGCGTACTCGGTGTTGCGCTGCAGCGCGGTCGCGCGCTCATCATCGCGATCAACAAGTGGGACGGAATCCCGACCGAGCAGCGCGAGCAGATTCACCGGCAGCTCGCGCTCAAGCTCGACTTCGTGCCTTTTGTGCCCCTGCACTTCATCTCCGCCCGCCATGGCACGGGAGTCGGGGAGCTCATGCACTCGACCGTGCGGGCCTTCGAGGCGGCGATGCGGGAGATGCCGACCCGGCAGCTGACACGTTCTCTGGAGCACGCGCTCACGGTCCACCAGCCGCCGCTCGTTCACGGCCGGCGCATCAAGCTGCGTTACGCCCATCAGGGCGGCCGGAATCCGCCGCGAATCATCATTCATGGGAATCAAACCTCGTCCGTTCCGGATGCCTACACGCGCTACCTGATGAACGTCTTTCGCAAGACGTTCGATTTGTTCGCGACGCCGGTGGTCATCGAGTACCGCACGGATGCGAACCCCTACGACAGGTTTAGAAGGATCCGCCGCGGATCGCGGCCAAGGGCCCGTTGAGCGTGTCGCGCAGGCGCTGCCCGGCGCTGTTCGTCAGCGCACCCGCCTCGGGCCAAGGCAAGACGACCGTGACCGCGGCGTTGGCGCGCCATCACGCCTCCCGTGGCTGCGCGGTCCAGGTGTTCAAGACCGGTCCCGATTTTCTCGATCCCATGATTCTCGAGCGCGCGAGTGGCCGGCCCGTCTATCAGCTCGACCTGTGGATGGGTGGCGAGAGGCATTGCCGCAAGCTCCTTTACGACGCTGCCGGCGTGGCCGATCTCATCCTCATCGAAGGCGTCATGGGTCTTTACGATGGCACCCCGAGCAGCGCCGATCTCGCGAGACTTTTCGGCATACCCGTGCTCGCGATCATCGACGCCGCGGCGATGGCACAGACCTTCGGCGCGATCGCCCATGGGCTTGCGCACTACTCGCCGCCTCTGGCTTTCCATGGAGTGTTGGCCAACCGCGTGGCCGGACCGGGGCACTCGCAGCTCGCGAGGCAGGGAGTGCCCGCGGGACTGCGTTTCATGGGCGGCATCACCCGCGACGCCGCCTTCGAGCTGCCGGACCGGCATCTGGGGCTGGTTCAGGCGCAGGAAGTCGCGGACCTCGACCAACGCCTCTGCGCTCTGGCCTCGGCACTCGAGGATACCGAGCTCGATGAGATCCCGCCGGAAGTCGAGCTGACGGCGCCCGATGCCGAGGCGCAGGCGCTGGAACGCCCGTTGGCGGGTGTGCGCATCGGAGTCGCGCGCGATCAGGCGTTCTCCTTTCTCTACCGCGCGAATCTCGATCAGCTGCAGGCCCTGGGGGCGGAGCTGGTGTTCTTCTCACCGCTGGCGGCGACGGATCTGCCGCCCGTCGACAGCGTCTATCTGCCCGGCGGCTACCCGGAGCTGCACCTCGAGCGCTTGAGCGCCAATCGCGGGATGGCGCAGGCCCTGAAGAGACACGTGGACTCGGGCAAGCCCGCATACGCCGAGTGCGGTGGCATGCTGTATCTGTTGGAGTCCGTGCGGGACGCTCAGCGTAAGGGCGCGAGGCTCGCCGCCGTCCTGCCGGGGCATGCGCTCATGCACACCCGCCTGCAGAGCATTGGCTATCACACCGCGCCGCTACCGGGCGGCAGCGTGCGCGGCCACAGCTTCCACCACTCCACTGTGGAAACACCGCTCGCGCCTGCGGCTTACACCGAACGCTCGCAATCCGGCGCGGCCGGAGAGGCGATATACCGTTACGAGCGGCTGGTGGCGAGCTATTTCCACGGCTACTTCCCCTCGAATCCGCGGGCCGTGGCGCAGCTTTTCAAGCCCTGATACCGGCCTATTGCCCCGGTGCGCGGGCGGCACCGGCCTTCTGGGGCAAGGATGCGGGCGCTCTGGTGCGCTGCAGGACGCCCGCGTAGTAGAGCACGTAATAGCCGACGAGCGCCCCAAACACCGCCAGAGTGAAGGGACTGTGTTGCAAGGAAGTGACGAAGCTTTGGCCGACCATCGTCGCGGGAATCAGGCCGTTGTAGATTTCAAGGAAGCGGTACAACACCCGGCCGACGAAGAGCGCGGTGACCGCGAGGCCGATGTAGGTATGCGGCGTGTAGAAGCGCCCTTGCGGACTCACCTCGAATTTCGTGTATCTGAGCCCGAACGAGCCGAGCACCGCTCCACAGGCGATCCCGGCGAGCAGCGCGCCGAGCACATCGACATCGTGGGCGATGAGGACCGTGCCGCCGATGAATAGGGTGGCGAGCGACAATATGCCGATCCTGAACCACATGAAACCGTCCCGCACACGTTGGCGGCCGAATGAGCGCCGCATGCGACGATACAGACGCCACACGATGAGCGCGGCGACGATATAGGGCAGGACGAGTCGCGGATCCATTGTTGCTTCCTATGGTACTACGCTTCTTCGGTTGCCACGGCCTCACCCCAATCCGCCATCTCGGCGAGTGCCGCGAGTGCCACACGCGTCTGCTGCACGCATTGCGGTCCGACTTTCGCGAGCAACTGCGCATCGACGCGCTCCCGCGCCGCCGCCTGCGTGGCGGCGGCTGCTTGACCGCGGTCAGTCAACGTCACGATGAGCCTGCGGCGGTCCTGCTCGTCGACCGCTCGCGCGAGGTAGCCACGGTTGACCAGCGTGTCCACGAGCTGGCCCGCGGCCTGCTTGGAGATTCTCAGGTCCCGGATGAGCGCGGCCAGGGGGACCTCACCCGCTCCGAGCGCCAGGCCGCCAATGACATAGAGTCCGTTCTTGGGCAGGTCGGCGTAGCCAGCCTGCTCGAGCGCGCGGCGCATGGCAGCGCCATAGGCGCTGCGCGCATGGCGCAGCAGCGCCGGCAACGGGATAGCGGCGAGCTTGGCGTCGAGATCGGCCACAACCCCAATTTAGGTGGAGAAAGGCATAAAAGTCAATAGTCAATACTGTCTTATGAATAGACTTATGTGGCAGAGAAGTTTAAATATAATTGCTATAAAAACGCATATTGGTAAACTATATATTCTATGCCGAGGCATACCCCTGCACTGGATACCCTTCCTCCCGCCGCCGCTCAAGCGCTTCGCGGCCTGGGGGAGAATCTGGCGATCGCCCGACTGAGGCGCCGGGAGTCTCAGCGCGAATGGGCTGGCCGCCTCGGATGCTCGGTGCCCACGCTGATCCGGCTCGAGCGGGGCGACCCCGGTGTCAGCGTTGGACTCTACGCAACGGCACTGTGGCTCATCGGCAGGGTGAGCGGCTTACCGGCACTCGGAGCACCCGCAGAGGACCGCGGTGCGCTCGAGGGCGATGTTCGCGCGGCGCTCGAGCGGCGCGCCGCCCGCTCTGCCGCCTCATCCCGAGCGCGCCTGGCCCGGGGACGAGGGGAGAGCGGCGGTTGAGCGCTTCGAGCGAAGTCGACTCGAGCGGTTCAAGCTACCGACCCCTCGATAGACTATACCTCTGGTCGCTGCTCGAGCCGGCCCGGCCGATCGCCGTGGGTGAGCTCAACCTGGTGCGCTCGAATCAGGGCGTCTCGCTCCGGTACTTTGCGCACTGGCTGCAGCGGGGGTTTGAGCTCAGTGAGGATCTGCCGCTCATCGAGCAGGAGTTTCTGCCGCTCGAGAGAAACACCGCGGCGGGCGCCGTCGACGATGCGCGGCCCGATCGTTGGGGCGAGCGCGTCATCCGCTTCATCGACAAGCCCGCGCGGCTCTCACTGCTCGAGTACCTCTATTTCGCGGGGGACGACCGATTCGGCGCGCTGGGAGTCTCGATCTCCCCCGAGCGCTATCTGCCACGGCGCCTCGGGCCGCTGCCGACGCTGCAGGAGGCCGATCAGATCCACGATCTGGTCCGCAGAGTCCAGGACAACGAGCCGATCCCCTCGGAGCTGCAAAGGCTCGTCTCTCCGGGGGCCACCCTGGGCGGCGCGCGACCCAAGGCGCTGCTTGCCGTGGGCGGCGAGCAATGGGTCATCAAGTTCTCGGACGGCGAGCCCGCCGACACCCCTTTGATCGAACACGCGACCATGACGCTCGCGCGCAAGGCGCAGATACGGAGCGCTCCCACGATGGCCGTGCGCCTGACGGTCGGGCACGCGCTCGCCATCAGGCGCTTCGATCGCGCCGGCGCCGGCCGCCGCCACTGCCTGTCGGCGGCAGTCGCGCTGCGCGCCGCCGCCGAGCCATTTGGCTATCCGGAGCTCTCGCAGCTGCTGCGGCGCAAAGGCGTCGCGCAGGGCAACAGGTACGTGGAGGACATGCACGAGCTCTTTCGCCGCATGGTATTCAACATTCTGATCGACAACACGGACGATCACGAGAAGAACCACGCACTCATGATGACCGAGCGGCAACAATACGAGCTCGCCCCCGCGTTCGACGTGCTGCCCTCCGGCCAGGCCCTGGGGTTCCAACAGATGCGCGTCGGCGAGCAGGCGGCGGATTCCACGCTCGCCAATGCGCTGTCGATGTCGCCCCTCTTCGGACTCGAGAAGGATGAGGCGGCGCGCGAAGTCCGCACGGTGGCCGCGGTCGCGAGCGGATGGAAGGAGCACTTTGCCGGCTGCGGCGTCACTCCCCGGGACATCGAATACTATGCAGCGCAGATCGATCGGCCGTTCCTGCGGGAACAGCGGGAGGAGGCGGGCAGATGAGCATGTCGGTGCCGGATATGGTGGGCTGGGTCGCGACGGCGGTGTTCGTGGCGTCGTATTTTTTCTCCAAGCCCGCGACGTTGCGCACTCTGCAGATGCTGGGCGCGGTGCTGTGGATGGCCTTCGGCGTGCTCATCGCCTCCAAGCCGGTGATCGCCTCCAACGTGCTGGTGTTCTCGGCGGCGGCCTGGACGCTCGTGCGCCAGCGCGGCCCTGATCGTTCCGCATCCTCGACGCCGTGAGACTCGAGCCAACGCCTCCTCACCCGTGCCGAGAATTGCTCTGCGGCGGCCGCCTGAGAGGCTCGCCACAATCCCGCGCGCAAGTGCTTGCCGGGCGGCACCGGCAGCGCATACGCTGCGCGGCGTACCGCTGCCTCTGACGCCTCGCATGAACGCTCCCGCCCTGCCGAATCGCCTCAACCGGTTCTTCCTGCATTTCGCGCGGCAATTTCCCTGGGGATGCCTGGGGTTGCTCGCCTTTCCGGTGCTCGGCCGGGCGATATTCGCTTCGATCGCCTTCGCGACCAAGCAGCTCACCGATACCGTGCTTGGCCTGCATGGGCAGCTGCATGATGCCGACCGGGCGTTGACCGGCCCGTTCATCCTCTTCGCCGCGCTCGTCGCCGCGCGGTTCTTCTGCGATGCCGCGATGTGGTTCTGCTCGTACCACACCCGCTCGCCCATGCTGATCCGCATCAAGGAGGAGGTGTTCGCCTACGCGCAGCGTCTTTCGCCGGCCTACTTCGAGAGCACGCTCTCGGGAAAGATCGCTCATCGCGCCGTGATGCTGCCCGATCAGCTGCTGATGCTGTTCGACATGACGGTGTTCGACTTCGTCCCGGGCGCCATGTTCTTCGTCTTCGTCGCCGCCTATTTCTATAAAGCGAGTCCGGACTTTTGCGCCGCGGCGGCGGTCGGCATCGTCATCTACTTCTCAGGTAGCCTCCTCCTCGGCCGCGAGTGCGCCAAGCGAGCGGCTGCGAACAATGAGACGCGCGCGTCGGTGACTGGCCGCATCGTCGATGTCATCACCAACGTCCGCAATGTCTTCTGCTTCGCCAATCAGACGCTCGAGGATCGCGAGCTCAGCCGATACACGGGCGAGGAGCGGGAGCGGCGCATGGCGCTCTACCGCTCGGTGGTGCGCTTGCGCTGCTCGCAGTACGTCATGGACATCCTCATGTGGCTCGGGTTCGTGGGCGGTGCGCTCTACGAATGGGTGCACGGCAGCATGACCGCGGGCGATTTCTTCATGGTGACGACGCTCACCAGCTCGCTGCTGCAGACGGCCTACAACCTCGGGCAGCGTATTCCGGATTTCTACGACCAGCTGGGCTCGGCGCGCGAGAGTATCGAGACGCTGATCGTTCCTGCCACGGTGCAGGACCGGCCGGGAGCCGCGACTCTCGAGGTCACTCGGGGCGCCATACATTTCGATCGCATCGCGTTCGCCTATGAGCCCCGCGGGCGCGGCCGCGGCGCGCGCAACATCGTTCACGATTTCGAGCTTCGCATTCCGCCCGGCCAGCGCGTCGGACTCGTCGGTCCGAGCGGCGCAGGCAAGACCACGCTGATGGGCCTCTTGATGCGCATGCACGATGTGACCGCGGGCGCGATCCGGATCGATGGCCAGGACATTCGCGAGGTCACGCAGGAGAGCCTGCGCGGGGCTATCGGGCTGATCCCGCAGGACACGAATCTCTTCCACCGCAGCCTCCTCGAGAACATCCGTTACGGGCGGCCGGACGCGAGCGACCCGCAGGTGATCGAGGCCGCCAGGCGCGCGCACGCCCACGAGTTCATCGTCGAGTTGGAGCACGGATATGACACGCTGGTCGGCGAGCGCGGCATCAAGATCTCCGGCGGCCAGCGGCAGCGGATCGCGATCGCACGGGCCATCCTGCGCAATGCCCCCATCCTGCTTCTCGATGAGGCGACGAGCGCGCTCGACAGCCACAGCGAGCAGATGATCCAGCAGGCGATGAAGGAGGCCATGGCCGGCAAGACGGTGATTGCCATCGCACACCGCCTGAGCACGGTCATGGACATGGATCGGCTGATCGTTCTCGACCGCGGTGTGATCGTCGCCGACGGCTCGCATGCCGAGCTTTTGCTGCAGGGTGGCCTTTACGCCGAGCTGTGGCGCAAGCAGTCGGGTGGATTCAACCCGGTCGCGCGCCAGGAGGAGACTCGGGTTGCCGCGCAGGAGGCGCTCGAAGAGGTTGCCCCGATGCGCTCGTCCCCTGCGGCTTGAGGCAACACGGGCCGATCACGCCGAGTCCGGGCGCCTGAGCAGATGTAGATGTCCATCGGGATCGCGGATCAGCTCGTCCCGATCCGCCGCCCACACGATCCGCGTGGCCGCGATGTCATTGGCCTGCAGCCGCCGTGTGGGCCGACCGGTCGGCTTGCGGTAGGCGAGTAACTCGAGATGCGGTGGGGCCCGGCGCGGCAGCATCGGCACGACATCCACCTCGACGTCGGCGAGAGCATCGAGGGCCATTTGCGTGGAGCCGCGATTGAGCGTCGGTCCCCGCACCGACAGACCCAGTGCCTCATAGAAGCGGCGGCTCGCGCAGGCATCGGAAACGCTGATGGCCGAGTGATCGATGCCGAGCAGGCCAGTGCCGCGCCAGCGGCCGGCGCTTTGCGGCAGGAATTGCAGCAGCTCGAGCGGGTGTCCCTCCGGATCGCGGAATTTGACGGCGGCGGCGACTCCGGTCGATGGTGGAAGCCGCACGGGCCCATGGCTTGAGATCGGGATCGCGCCCAGCACCGCCACGCGCGCCCAGGCGGCCGCGGCATCGTCAGTGACGAGCGCCATGTGCTGGAAGCAGAGATCCGCGGCGCTCGACTCGATCGGATACGGCCGCCCGGGTGCATCGAAGCTCTCGAGGTCGACCCGCTGCTCGCCAAGGCGAAGCGCCAGTCGGGTGCCGCCGCCCTCGAGGCCGAGGAGCCCCATCTCCTCAGGAGCGATGGGTTCGCAGTCATCGGCAAAGAAACCGAGCTCCCGGTAGAAGCACGCAAGCCGCGCCGCATTCGCGCTGGTGAGCCGGAACGCGGTGATCGCCGATACCTGCATGGTCACGGCCGAACGCAACCGCGAACGTTGGTGTAGATCGCGAGCAGCTCGTGCGAGGCGCAGAGGAAGAGCCGCGAGCGGTTGCGGCCGCCGAAGGCGAGATTGGAGATCAGGCTCGGTGTGCGGATCTTGCCGAGCAGCTCTCCTTCGGGACTGATGCAGTGCACGCCATCGGCGGCGCTCGACCAGAGGTTGCCTTGGCTGTCGACGCGCAGCCCGTCGGCAAATCCGGGCGTGATCTTGTGAAACGACTCGCCGCCCGAGAGGCGTCCGTCCTCGCGCACCGCGAAGCGGCGGATGTACTGACGGGGCTCGCGATCGAACTGGCGGCCGCTTTCGGCGACATAGAGGAAGTGCTCGTCGGGCGAGAATGCAAGTCCGTTGGGTCCGTCGAAATCATCGGCGACGATGGCGAGGTCAGCGGTGGCAGGGTCGAGACGATACAGCGCCGGCGGCAGCTCGCTCGACTGTTTGCCGCCTTCGTAATCGGTATTGATGCCGTAAAGTGGATCGCTGAACCAGATCGTGCCGTCGGACCTGCACACGATGTCATTGGGCGAGTTCAGGCGCTTGCCGCGGTAACGGCTGGCGAGCACCGTGATCGTGCCGTCGAGCTCCGTGCGCGTGATGCATCGGTCGTGATGCGAACAGCCGAGCAACCGGCCCTGCTGATCGCGTGCATGCCCATTCGCGAAGCCCGCCGGCCGGCGAAACACAGCGACTCCGCCATGCTCGCTCCAGCGCAGGATGCGATCGTTCGGGATATCGCTGACATAGAGACAGTCGTGATCGGCGAACCATACCGGACCTTCGAGCCAACGGTATCCCACACCCAACGTTTCGAGCGGCGCATTGGGCAACACCATCGAGCGGAATCGATCGTCATGAATCTCGAAGTCGGGCATGCGATTTAGGCGACGTGACAGGGCTCGCGGGACGGGTCGATGTGCAGCTGCACGGTCATGAGCACCGCGGGCTCATCGCCTATCGTGCCGGAGCGGTGACCCTTCCGGCCGTCGCGCTCCCTGCAGCCCTGGTCTTCGCCCAGGGAGAATTCCCCGGGTCCCTGCTCGATACGAGTGCCGTCCATGCTCTCGATCCACCAGCGGCCCGAGAGCACCACGATCCACTGCGGTGCCGGGTTCTCGTGCCAGTCGCCGACCCAACCCACCGGCTGGACGGTGAAGACGACCGTGGAGGGATGCGTGCCCTGCCTGTCATTCCACTGCGGGTCGGCAGGTCCGACCCCCCTGAGCTCATAATTCGTCAGTTGGCAGCGCCGCTGGTGGCTCACTCCCTCGGGATCGACCCACAGATGCCAGTAGGGCACGGAAGGCTTGGGTCCCGGGTCGCTCATCGGCGCGCGAGGGCTGCGTAGGGATGGCTCGAGGCCAACGGGTGGGCGAGGAACGGCCACAGGCCCGAGCCGTTGGTGCCGACCACGATCAGCAGGAATCCGGCGCCGAGTGAGAAGTTCTTGAGGAAATCCCAGAAGAGGCCGCGGGCCTCGCTGCCGCCGCTCGCCCAGAAATCGCCGGGTTGCCAGAACCTCTTGTAGAGGACCGCGGTCGCCGCGCAATAGCCCGCCAACACCAGCGCGGCGAGCCGGTCGGCGACACCGGTGACGACCCCGAGCGAGGCGATCACCTCGATGGCGAGTCCGCACAAGAGCACGAGGGTCGCGAGGGCGCGCGGCTTAAAGACCTCCTGCGCCTGTTTGACGGCTCCCTCGAACCCGAGGACCTTGTCGAGTGCGCTGAAAGGCAGGAAGAGCATTACCAGCACGTAGCGCACGATGAGCGCCACGATCGCCGCCGTGCTCACTTCAGCCTCTCCGCAATCCGATCGGCGACGCGCAGCGCATTCGCAATGATGGTGAGCGTCGGGTTCACGGCGCCGATCGCGGGAAAGAAGCTCGCATCGGCCAGATACAGGTTGTCGAGCTCGTGCGCCTTGCAGTCAAGATCGAGCACCGAGGCGGTCGGATCGGTGCCGAAACGCGCGGTGCCCGCCTGGTGAGCCGTGCCGCCGAGCGGAATGTTCTTCCCGAGATAGAGCGAGCGATGGAGGAGAGTCGCGTTGTGGCCGGCGCGGCTCAGAATCTGCTTGAGCTTGCGCTCGAGGCGAGGGAGCGCCTCGGGATTGGTCGGGACCAGATCCAGATGCACCTTGCCATCCTTGTAGTAGATCCGGTTCTCGGGATGGGGCAGGTCTTCCGCCTGCAGCCAGAAGTCCATCGAGTGGCGCGCGATCTCCTCGAACGGCATCTTCGGCAGCCATTCGAGCCATTGCGGCAGCGATTCGCCGCGGACCTGGTCGGAGTGGCTGCTCGCGCACATCTGCACCAGGCCGAGCGGATGCTCCCAGTCATCGCTGCGGAAATAGTAATCGCTGAACGCCAGTGTCTTCTGAAAGACGGTGTCGTTGACTTCGGGCATGACGGCCATCAGCACGCTCATGTTGTGGCGCAGGTAGTTCCGTCCGAGCTGACCCGATCCATTGGCGAGTCCGCGGGGATGCGCATCATTGGCCGAGCGCAGCAGTAGCAGCGCCGAGGAAAGCGCACCGCAGGCCACCACCACGATGTCGGCGCAGTAGCGCTCCTCCCGGCCCTCACGCGTGACGTGGACGGTATCGACGGTGCGGCCGGACCCATCGGTGCCCAGCTTCGATACGTAGGCGTCGGTCAGCAGCGTGACGTTCGGATGGCGGGCCAGCATCGGATCGATGCAGACGACCTGGGCGTCGGCCTTGCCGTTGAGCAGGCAGGGGAAGCCATCGAAGAAGCTGCATCGCATGCAGACGCTGGTCGGTGTCGGTTTGCCGTCCTTCTCATCCAGCAGGATCCCGAGCGGCAGATGAAAGGGGTGTAGTCCCATTCCGCGCAGATCATCGGCGAGCCGCGCGATCTTCGGCTCATGGCTGACCGGCGGGTGCGGATAGGGAGCGCTCGCCCACGGCTCGAGCGGATCCTCGCCGCGCGCACCATGAACGTGAAACAGGCGCTCCGCTTGCGTGTAGTAGGGCTCGAATGCGTCATAGCCCAGCGGCCACGCCGGCGAGATGCCGCCTGCGTGCACGACCTCGCCGAAATCGCGTTCGCGCAGGCGAAAGAGCGCCGCCCCGTACATCTTGGAATTGCCGCCGACGTAGTAGTGGAGCGCGGGACTGAAGGTCTCCCCCGCGCAGTTCGTCCAGGTCTCATGCGCCTGGTAGGCGGCATCGACGAAGACCGCCTGCGAATTCCAGTTCCTCTCGCTGCGCGGCAGATACTCGCCACGCTCCAGGATGAGGATACGCTTGCCGGTCGGTGCCAGGCGGTAGGCGAGCGATGCGCCTCCCGGCCCGCTGCCGATCACGATGAGGTCATAGCGATCCGAGCTCAAAACTCCGCTCCGCTTAGCGCTCCGGGAACGATGATACCGCATGCGGCAAACGGCGTGCCGGGCCGGAGCGCCGGTGCACGCCGCTCGTTCCGCAAGGCAGCGGCCTTCCCCCAGGTTCCGACCCGTCCACCCCTGACCCTCCTCCGCCATGAGGCCGTCACCGCGATCCGCATCGATGGGCAGACGACATGCACGGTTGGAATTTTACTCGAGCGTCACGCAGTGTGCTCGCACGACCCGACGACACGAGGTGTTTATCCGACAGTCGACACCGCCGCGAGTTGACCCCCCGATCCCTTCGAGAGATGATCCAGGACGTCACCCGATCACGGTAACGGGGTCCACATGAATAATCAACGAACGACATTACAGGCGTGGTCGCCGGAAATACGCAGCGTGCTGCGCATCGTGGCGGCGCTGCTGTTCGTGCAGCACGGTTGCGCGAAACTGCTGCACGTGCCGTATCAGCCGATGTTCGCTCATCTGAAGCTGATGTCGTTGCTGGGGGTTCAGGGAGTGATAGAGCTCGGCGGCGGCGGTCTTTTGGCTGTCGGATTGTTCAGCCGCCCGGTGGCCTTCATTCTGTCGGGCGACATGGCGGTGGCGTTCTTCATCGCGCACTTCCCGAGGAGCTGGTCGCCGCTTCTCAATGGCGGTGGCCTCGCGGTGCTGTTCTCCTTTACGTTCCTGTACCTGTGGGTGGCAGGGCCGGGTCCGTGGAGTCTGGATGCGTGGCTACATCGGGGGAAGCGCGAATCTACGACGTGACGGCAATCGCTCCCTCGGGGGCCGGCCCCAAGGTCGACCGCCCGACAGCGGAGTGAGATCATGAAGTTTCGCTATCTACCGGCGCTTTTGCTGGTGGCGCCGTGCCTCGCCTTTGCCCAGCAGTCCGGACGTACCTATTTCAACTCACCGCTCGCGCAGCAGCGTCACCTGCCGTTCAGCAGTGGCGTGCTCGTCGGCAATACGCTGTACATTGCCGGTACGACCGGGGTCGATCCGGGCACCCAAGGCGGGGTTTCCGCCGTCGAGGAAGCACGTCTGGTCATGAATCGGGTAAAACGCGTGGTCGAGCAATCGGGTATGACCATGGACGACATCGTCTCCGTGCAGGTCTTCTGCACCGACCTACATGACTACGCCGCATTCAACAGCGTGTATGAAACGTACTTCCATGGCCATTATCCGGCGCGCACCTTCATCGGTGTCGCCAGTCTGCTCTTCGGCGCGCGATACGAAATCAACGGCATTGCCGTGCGCCGCGCGAAGTCGGTCAGGTGATCGAGATTATTCCCACTCTATCGTCGCGGGCGGCTTGCCCGAGATGTCATAGACGACACGGGAGATGCCGGCGACCTCGTTGACGATCCGGCGGGAGACGTGGTCGAGGAACTCGTAGGGCAGACGGGCCCAGTGGGCGGTCATGAAGTCCACGGTCTCGACCGCGCGCAGGGCGATCACGTAGTCGTAACGGCGTCCATCGCCCATCACTCCGACCGACCGCACGGGCAGAAACACGGCGAATGCCTGGCTGGTCCGGTCGTAGAGATCGTGATTGCGCAGCTCGTCGATGAAGATCGCATCGGCGCGGCGGAGCAGGTCGGCGTACTCCTTGCGCACCTCACCCAAGATCCGCACGCCGAGGCCCGGGCCGGGGAAGGGATGGCGGTAAACCATCTCGCGCGGCAATCCGAGCTCGATGCCGAGACGGCGCACCTCGTCCTTGAAGAGCTCACGCAGCGGCTCCACCAGCTTCAGATGCATCTTCTCGGGCAATCCGCCGACGTTGTGATGGGATTTGATGACGTGCGCCTTGCCGGTGCGCGCGCCAGCCGACTCGATGACATCGGGGTAGATCGTGCCCTGGGCAAGGAAGCCGACGCCGCTCAGCCTGCGAGCCTCCTCATCGAACACCTCGACGAACGTGCGCCCGATGATCTTGCGCTTGGCCTCCGGATCAGCGATGCCGGCGAGGGCCGCGAGGAAGCGCGCTTGCGCATCCACCCTGATGACGCGCACCCCGAGATGCTCGGCGAAGGTGGCCATGACCTGCTCGCCCTCGCTCAGGCGCAGCAGCCCGTGATCGACGAAGACGCACACGAGCTGATCGCCGATCGCGCGATGGAGCAGCGCCGCGACCACCGAGGAGTCGACACCGCCGGATAACCCCAACAGCACCTTGCCGCCGCCCACCTGGGCGCGCACGCGCGCGATCGCGTCCTCGATGATGTTGCCGGTGCTCCAGAGCGCATTGCAGCCGCAGATCTCGCGCACGAAGCGCTCGAGGAGACGCGCGCCTTGCGCGGTGTGGGTGACTTCCGGGTGGAACTGCACGCCGTAGAGCCGCCGCCGCTCGTCGGCCATCGCGGCGAACGGAATCGAAGCGGTCGAGGCGCTGACACTGAAGCCTTCGGGCAGCGTGCCTACCCGATCGCCGTGGCTCATCCAGACATCGAGAATGGCCCGGCCGTCGGCGTCGCGGCGGTCCTCGAGATGATCGAGCAGTCGGCTTTCACCGGTGACGGTCACTTCGGCATAGCCGAACTCCCGCTCCGCCGAAGCCACCACGGCTCCGCCGAGCTGCTGTGCCATGGTCTGCATGCCGTAGCAGATGCCGAGCACGGGAACATCCAGCGTGAACACCGCCTCGGGCGCTTTCGGCGGGTTGGCGTCGGTCACCGATTCCGGGCCGCCCGAGAGGATCACGCCCCGAGGCTGGAACGCGCGGACTTGCGCGTCGGTGACATCCCAGGGATGGATCTCACAGTAAACGCCGAGCTCGCGTACGCGACGCGCGATGAGCTGCGTGTACTGAGCGCCGAAATCGAGGATGAGGACGCGGTGATCGTGGATGTCCGCGTGCGGCGCCGTCGGTGGAGCCTTTGAGAGGCGCATTGGCGAGCTTGAACTGCCCAGGAAACGCTCCTACGACGCCCGGTAGTTGGGTGCCTCTTTGGTGATGGCAACATCGTGCACGTGGCTCTCGCGGACCCCGGCGTTGGTGACGCGCACGAACACCGGACGCGTGCGCAGCTCCGTGACGTTTTGGCTGCCGGTGTAGCCCATCGCGGCCCTTAATCCCCCGGCAAGCTGTTGCAGGATGTTGACCACGCTGCCTTTGTAGGGCACGCGGCCCTCGACTCCCTCGGGGACGAGCTTCTCGAGCTCGCTCGAGGCGTCCTGGAAATAGCGGTCGGCGGAGCCGTGGCGCTCGGCCATGGCGCCGAGGGAGCCCATGCCACGGTAGGATTTGTAGGAGGCTCCCTGGTAGAGCTCCACTTCACCGGGAGACTCCTCCGTTCCGGCAAAGAGGCTGCCGATCATGACCGCGTGCGCGCCGGCGACGATCGCCTTGGCGATATCTCCTGAGAAGCGGATGCCACCGTCGGAGATGACCGTCACGTCGGTGTTGCGCAGCGCCTCCGCCACGTTCGCCACCGCTGAAATCTGCGGTACCCCGACGCCGGCGACGATACGCGTCGTGCAGATCGAGCCCGGTCCGATGCCGACCTTCACGGCATCGGCGCCCGCCGCCACGAGGGCGAGCGCGGCCTCGCTCGTCGCGATGTTGCCCGCGATGATCTGCTGATCGGCCCATTGAGATTTGATGCGCTCGACCATGGCGATGACGCCGCGCGAGTGGCCGTGCGCGGTGTCGACGACCACCAGGTCGACTCCCGCCTCGCGCAGGGCCGCGACGCGATCCATGGTGTCCGGAGTGGTGCCGACCGCGGCGCCCACGCGCAGTCTTCCGTTCTCATCCTTGCAGGCGCGCGGGAATTCCGTCGCCTTCTGGAAGTCCTTCACCGTGATCATGCCGGTGAGCTCGTGATCGGCGTTGACGACCAGCACCTTCTCGATGCGGTGCTTGTGCAGCAGCGCGAGCACCTCCTCTTTCGGCGCGGTTTCCCGCACCGTGATCAGCCGATCCTTCGGCGTCATGACCGAGGAGACCGGAGCGTCGAGCTTCTGCTCGAAGCGCAGGTCGCGGTGCGTGACGATGCCGACGGCCTTCCTGCCGACCACCACCGGCACGCCGGAGATGCCGCGCGAGCGCGTCAGGTCGAGCACCTCGCGTATGGTCGTATTGGGAGAGACCGTGATCGGGTCCTTGATGATGCCGCTTTCGAACTTCTTCACGCGGCCGACCTCGCGCGCCTGCGCCTCCACGGTCATGCTCTTGTGAACGATGCCGATGCCGCCTTCCTGGGCGATGGTGATGGCGAGGCGGGCCTCGGTGACCGTGTCCATGGCGGCCGAGAGCAGCGGCAGGTTGAGTCCGATCCGGCGGGTGACGCGGGTCCCCAGGTCCACCTCTCGGGGGAGCACCTCCGAATAGGCCGGGACGAGGAGGACGTCGTCGAAGGTAAGGGCTTCTTCGAGGATTCGCATAGCTAATTCTACGCACGAAGGGCGCTGTGGTAAACCTCGTGCTATCGTGATCGGCCATGCCCGCCAGCCTCCTCCCAGGGAGCGAGCCCGACACCGCCCCTGGCCGCAGCATCTACACGGTCTCGCGCCTGAATAAAGAGGTGCGGACGCTCCTCGAGCGTGGCCTGGGAGTGCTCTGGGTCGAAGGGGAGCTGTCGAACTTCTCTCAGCCCTCCTCGGGTCACTGGTATTTCTCCCTGAAGGATCGCGAGAGCCAAGTGCGCTGCGCGATGTTCAGGCTGAAGAACGCGGCGCTGGGATTCACTCCCAAGGCGGGCCAGCAGGTGATCGCCCGCGGCCGCGTCAGCCTTTACGAGCCTCGCGGCGAATACCAGCTCATCGTGGACCATCTGGAAGAAGCCGGTCTCGGCGCGCTGCAGCGCGAGTTCGAGCGGTTGAAGGCGAAGCTCGCCACCGAGGGCTTGTTTGCGAGCGAGCGCAAGCGGAGCCTCCCGCGCTTTCCACGCCGCATCGGGATCGTCACGTCCCCGACGGGCGCAGCGGTCCGGGATGTCCTCAACATTCTCGCGCGGCGCTTTCCGCCGGCGGCGGTGCTGGTATACCCGACGGCGGTGCAGGGCGCGGCCGCGGCGCCCGCCATCGTCCAGGCGCTGCAGTTGGCCTCCTCGCGCGCGGACTGTGACGTGCTGATTCTCGCGCGCGGCGGCGGCTCGCTGGAGGATCTGTGGGCTTTCAACGACGAGCGGGTGGCGCGAGCCATCTGCGCGTGCGCCGTTCCGGTGGTCGCCGGGATCGGGCATGAGATCGATTTCACCATCGCCGATTTCGCGGCGGATGTTCGCGCGCCGACCCCATCCGGAGCCGCGGAGCTGGTCGCCCCGGACCGAATGGAATGCCTGGAGGCTCTGTCACGAATGGCGACGCGCATGAACGGTTGCATGCGACGCGAGCTGCGGGTCGTTTCGAGTCGGTTTGCCAACGTCGGCACGCGCCTCAAGCAGGCGCATCCGGGCACGCGTCTGATCCACCAGGCGCAGCGTCTCGATGACCTCGAGCAGCGGCTCACGGGTGCCGCGCAGGCGGTGCTGCACACGCGCCGACATCGCCTGAATGATGCATTCACGGCGCTCCTGCAGCATTCACCCGAGCGCGGCGTGCGCGAGTATCGCCGCCGCCACGAAGGGCTGGATTCGCGGCTTCGCCGCGCGCTGAGCGAGTACCTCTCGAGCTGCTCGCATCGGGTGGATCTGGCGCAGAGGACGCTCAAAGCCGCGGGCCCGGAGGCCACACTGGCGCGCGGCTTTGCGGTCGTCACTCGCGCGGACGGGACGCTGGTCACCGACGCCCGCTCGGTGCCGCCGGGTGAGGAGATCAAAGCGCGCCTGGCCAGAGGGAGCCTGCGGGCCCGGGTGACTGGGTCGCAGGACTCCTGACGGGACGCTCCGTGCCGGGCGATATCGATTTCATGCGCCTGGCGTTGGAGCGCGCCGCCCTCGCGCGGGCGTCCGGGGAGGTCCCGGTGGGCGCGGTGTTGGTAAGCGGCGAGCGCGTGATTGCCAGCGGTGCGAACCAACCTATCGCATCGCACGACCCCACCGCGCATGCCGAGATCGAGGCGCTGCGATCCGGCGGCCGGGCGCTGGGCAGCTATCGCCTGACCGATACGACTTTGTACGTGACTCTGGAGCCCTGCCCGATGTGCGCGATGGCGATCGTGCACGCGCGCGTGCGCAGGCTGGTGTTTGGCGCGTGGGATCCGCGCGCAGGAGCGGCGGGCAGCGTGACCGACATCTTCACGCTGCCTGGCCTCAATCACCGGGTCGATGTGTTCGGCGGTGTGCTGATGGAGGAGTGCTCGAGCCTGCTCAAGGACTTCTTCGGCGAGCGCCGCGGCTGAGGGTCAACGGCCGCCGCCCTCACTGCTGCCGGCCGCCGATGGCGCGGCGTCAGCGATCGTCGTGTGCGGCAGGCCGCCCTCCGGCTGCCACTCGAGAAGCTGCAGGAACTGGCGCACGTGCGCGACGTACTCGACCGGCTGCCACCCTTGAGCGTAGCCGCACTTGGCCCGCATGAACCAGCGCGGCTCGGCGAGCTTCGGCAGCTCCTGGCTCACCTCAGCCCATGAATCCGGGTTCTTCCCGAGCCTCTGGGCGATGATGCGTGCATCTTCCACGTGGCCGAAGCCGACGTTGTAAGCCGCGACGGTGAACCAGGTGCGATCAGGCTCGGGGATGTGTGTCGGAACCATGTTGCGCACCTCGGCAAGGTAGCGCGCTCCGGCAAAAATACTGTCTCTGGCGTTCGTGCGGTCCCGGTCCCGGATCCCCATCGCCACCGCAGTGTTGGAAGTCAGCATCATGACGCCCGTGGCACCATTGGGCGAGGTGGCCTGAGGATCCCAGCGCGATTCCTGGAAACCGATGGCGGCGAGCAGCCGCCAATCGAGTCCATACCGGGTGGCGGCCTGCTGGAACCAGGCGCGGTAAAGCGGCAGGCGCTGGATCAGGGAAACCTGAAAGAGACGCAGCTCCTCGTAGTGGAACGAGCTCGCATTTCCCGACTCCTTCTGCATGAGACTCGCGAGCTCGCCGGAGCTCATCATGCTTTGGAAAAAATCATTGACCGCGTGGACGAGGTCGCCGCCGTCCCGGCGCACGATCCACTGCACCGGGCGTTTTTCGGGCAGGACGAAGCCGACGTCGATGTCCGGGTAAAGATGATGGGCGTAGGAGTACGTCCGGGCATCGATGATGGCATAGCGCGCCTGGCCGGAGTCCACATCCTCGAGCGGATCGGCGGCGCTCGGTGCCGTCTCCACCCATGAGAGATGGGGTGCCAGGATCTCTTTCATGCGCTCGAGCAACTGCTCCTGGGGGCTCCCGGCGCGCACGGCGAGCTTCGCCGTCTCGAGCTGCAGGGTATCGCGCGGCCGGGGCTCGTTCTGGCGGTAGACGACGAGCTGCGGAATCTCGGCATAGGGGGCCGCGGCTTCGCCTACCTTTGACCACTCGGGACTCGCGGTGATCTGCGCCGCGGCAACGTCGGCGCGCCCCGCGGCGAGCTCCGAGCGCATGGCGGCTTCGTTCGCCACCGCGTAGATCTCGAGCCGTACCCCGAGCTCGCGCGCGAACCGGCTGGCGAGGTCGTACTCCAACCCTTCGGGTCCCTGAGCGCCCAGGTAGTAGCAGGTCGGCAGGTTCAGGGTCACCACCCGCAGCTCCCCGCGAGCGCGGATTTGCTCTAGGGCGGACGGAGCGGGGGCCTTCGAGCAGCTGGCCAGAAGCAGGGCGGCCGCCAATGCCATCAATGCCGCCAGTGCCTTCCCTTGGGCAGGCCGGAGATACCTACGGTCGCCTTTCAGCGTCAATGCAAATCCCCACTGGCTCAAACGCTTAGGCTAGAATACCAGTTCGCGGCTCCGGGTTCCCGTCGCATGGCGCTGACATGCGCCAATTAACCATAACGCGGCATTCTTGAGGGATTTGCGCAGGGCCGGAGAGGTACCGAAGCGGTCATAACGGCGCCGACTCGAAATCGGATGGTCGGGTAAAACCGGCACGTGGGTTCGAATCCCACCCTCTCCGCCATTTCAGCTTCCGCTGCCTTCCGGGGTGGGGTTCGAACCCACGTGCATGGACAATGGGTTCGACAAAATCGAGTCAAGCCGTGCGGCCGGACGCGCGATCTCAATGGCTGATGGCCAGATCGCTGCCATCGCCGCGGTGCATGGGTTCACGGTGGCCACGCGCGATACTGACCCGTTTGTCGCGGCGGGCGTGCCGGTGGTGAACCCCTGGGAGGTTGGAGGCCAAGGTGGCAATCCTTGATGCACCCCACGTTCAGAACCTCAATCGCTGCCCGGGCGACTTGCCTCGTGGCACTCGAGATCGGTGCGCGGGAAGTCGCTTCCCTTGAAAAGAAGCGGCTGGTCGAGCGAGCGGGAGAGAGCGTAGGAGAAACAATCGCCGAAGTTCAGCCCCGCTGGGTGACGGCCTTTGCCGTATTTTCGAAATGCGTCGCGAGCCAGGCGTGCTTGTTCAACGTTTACAGCCTCGAGGGTGATCTGAGCTCTGGCGATGAGGTGATCGAGATCGCGCACGCCTTCAGCGCCGTAGCGCGACTCCAGAACGATTGAGGTCTCGACGTAGGATGCGGTCGAGAGTAATCGCGCCTCGGCGGCTTCGATAGCCTCATTGAAAATGCGGCGCTCCGGCTCATTGCGCAGGATCGCCAGTAGGGCCGAGGTGTCGACCACCATCAGCGCGGTAGACCGTGCTCGTCGTACCCGATGATCTCGTCTGCGCTGCGCGGGTCACGCACCGTGAGCCCTGCGCAATGCAACGCGATCTCATCGAGATCGTCAGCCAGGCGCCGCCGCGTGGTGCGGCCGCGCCGCACGCGCTCGAGTCGTTCGCGAAGAGCCTGGGTCACAGCCTCGGTCTTGGTCTCGCCGGTGAGCTTTGCAAGTGCTCCAGCGAGCTCCTCTGCTTGCTTATTCCGAATGTTCAGAGGCATGAATCACCACGTGTAGCACTACATCTACACACTACCACGGCGACTGTGGATTTTCTATGTCACCGCCAGTGGCTCAATGCGTGCCGTGGACCAGGGTCTGCCACGCCAGTAAGAGCTGGTGCCACGCCGGCTGCACGTTCTGCCGAAGTGAGTCGAGTGACTGCTGCACATCCTGACCGTGATAAGTGAAGTACCACACCGCGACGGCGAGGAGAAAGAGACCGACGAGCGCGTCCCAGAAGGCATGCCACGGGTACGGATAGCCGTAGAACCGCGGCATCATGCCGTGGCGGACGGCCCGCAGCGGCCATACCACTGCCTGGTAGACCAGAAGCAATCCGATGACCGCGGCCCACAGTGGCACGTGGAAAGGCATCCAGCCGAACACCGCCCCCGTCGTGACCAGCGAGAACAGCGCGAACAGCCACGCCAGGCTCAAGAGCACCCCGAAGAGGCCGAATGCAGCCCAAATGAGCCCGCAGATGAAGTGCGCCAGAGGCGGCATGGGCGGCTGCGCTGCGGGCGGAATGGGGCCAGGAGGGCTGCCTGTCCACCGATACGCGCGCCACTGAGCGCGGCTCCGGCGCCACTCCTGACGCCATTCGGCCCGCGCCTTGCGCCATTCGGCCTTCCACTGCGCGCGCGCCTCGCGCGAGTGGTTGTGCATCGCCGCGTGAGCGGCTGCGTCGGCCAGTTGTGCCGCCTTGAGTTTCGCCTGCTCCACGAGGACACGGGCGTTGAAGGGCAACCCTCTGGCTGCGGCAAGTTCCTCCGGTGTGTTGGCGTACGGCACGACGAACATCATGACGATGTACGCGAGGACCGCGAGTCCTCCGGTGAGCACCGCCGCGAGCACGAACAGGAGTCGCACCAGCGTCACATCGACATCCACGTACACGGCGATGCCTTTGCATACACCACTGATCAACGCCCCGTCGCTGAGCTGGTAGAGGCGTTTCGAGGTCGCCGCGCCCGTTTGCCGTGCGGTTCCAGCGCCGGCCGTGCCGCCGCCGTGGGCTGCCGCATCAGGAGGCACACCCTCATGCGTGGCGCCGCTTCCCGCGCCCGGGTCCACCGGTCCCATCTCGCCGATCACCTGTTCGATCTCGCCGCGGACGACGACGTTCTTGTGCGGGTTGAGACAGCGCTCCAGCTTGTCGGCGATCGCCTGCTCGAGATCCGCGAGAATCTCGGTCCTATCCGGATTGCCCGCGAGCGCGAGCGAAGCGGAGTCCAGATAATCCGCTAGCGCTGCGTGTGCGTCGTCCTCGAGCTGATAGGCTCGACCGTTGAGACTCACTGATATGACCGGCCGCATGGATCAACTCCCCATCGAATCGATCGTCTGATTCAGGCGCGCCCAATAGGCGTCGAACTCGGCGAGCTGCCGCTGCCCGGCGACTGTGAGGCAGTAATACTTGCGTGGCGGACCGGCTTCGGATTCCTGCCACTGGTAATCGAGCAGCCCCTCGCGCCGCAGGCGGCTCAAGAGCGGGTACAAGGTGCCTTCCTGGGTGGCAAAATCCGTCGCCGCCAGTTTCTTGAGGATGTCAGCGGCGTATACCGTCGAGCCGCTGATGATCCGCAGAACGAGAAACTCCAGGAATCCCTTACGCAGTGCTCCGAGTTTTGGATCCTCACTCATTTCAGAAAGCTACCTTGTTATAAAAAGGTACCATGAAATGGCGAGCCCCTCAAGAGCGCGCTTGCACCCCGCTTGCCGGCCGCGCTCGAAGCTGGTGCTTATCGGCCTCTATGCCGTGGCCATCTGTGCCGGTCCGTCGGCGCCGGCAGCGCGTGCACAGGGGTCCGCGGCCTCATTGCAGCGTGAGCTCATACGACTCGCGGCTGAAGCTCGGCCAGGTACCCTGGGACTTACGATCAGCGAGCTGCGGAGCGGCCGTACTTGGCGCGCGAATGCCGAGCAGGCGTTTCCGATGATGAGCGTCTTCAAAGCACCTCTCGGGGCGACCGTGCTATCCGAGGTCGATGCTGGAACCCTCGCTCTTGCCCAGAAGGTGACCGTGAAGCGCGATGACCTCGTAAGGTCGGGTGTCAGCCGGATCACCGCGACGTTTCAGGGTCGCCAGGAGACATTTACGGTTCGGCAGCTCCTCGAAGCCGCGGTCAGTCATAGCGACAACACGGCCGCGGACGTCCTGCTGAAACTCATCGGTGGGCCACCTGTCGTAACCGCCTTTTTGCGCAGGCATGGGATCAGGAACATGCGCATCGACCGGGGGGAAGGCGAGATTGCGCGCGAGTTTCAAGCTCGCACCGGCCTGCAGCCGGGGGGCGGCGGCGAAGAGACTCCGCAACAGAAGGACGCGCGGCTACGTCGAGGCTATGCGGCTTACCTGAGGGACCCGAGGGATCGAACAACCCCGGACGCAGCGGCCCGTTTCCTCAAGAAGCTCTGGCAGGGGCAGCTCCTTGCTCCTGCATCGACGCGACTGCTTCTCGATTTTCTGTACCGGCAATCGATCCCCGTGCGGTTGCGCGCGGGAATTCCGCCGGCGGTTCGTTTCGCGGATAAATGCGGGACCTCTTACACACTCGATGGTGTGACCGCGGCGTTCAATGACATCGGGATTCTGACCTGGCCCGACGGACATACGGTGATCGTGGCCGCGTTCCTGATGGCGTCGCGTGCATCTGAAGATCGCAGGAGAATGCTCTTCAAACGCATCGCGCAGGCGGTAGTCAGCGATCTGCATCCTTAGCCTGGGGCTCGCGGGCCGCTGCAGCGGCTCGCGCATGTTGGCCTATGCTCGGCTCCCGATCGAGTGCATCCAGCCGATTCCACACCTCAAGGAGCCGCAAGTACGCGGCAAGGTTTCTGCGGTCGGCTCGACACCAAGCTTGGAATTGGGAATCGGCCCGGTCGGGGCCATCTTGCCGGTCCATATGAGCCAGAAAGTCCGCCGCGGCCGCCTCGATGTCCTCATTCGAGCTCAAGCGCATACACTCGCAGCCCCTCTCGGTCAAAACCCAGGCAGTCCCGTACGCTACATTCTGTCCCGGGCCGGCTCTCGCCAGTTTCGATGTGGATCGAATTATCATGGCGATTTCCGGCGAACGGTGAACGCATGAAACCCCTGGAGGCAGAGGCTGAGGCTCAGCGACTGGCTGATCTTTCGGCGCAGGCGCTCTTCGCCAACGACTCGGCATCGAGAAGTCTCGGCGTGCGGATCGAGGATGTCCGACCGGGATTCGCGCGTCTTCGCATGACGGTGCGGACGGACATGCTCAATGGACATGGCATGTGTCATGGCGGCCTGCAACACGTACAATGCCGTTACCGTGGCAGCGGCGGCGTCGATCGATTTTCTAGCCTCGGCGCACGCGCATGATGAGCTGACTGCCGAAGCGCGCGAGCTGTGGCGTTCCAAGCGAACCGGCATCTACGAGATCCGCGTATTCAATCAGCGCGGCGAAACCGTTGCATTGTTCCGCGGACGCTCTCACTGCGTCGGCGGCCAGATTGTGCCTACGCAACAGCCCGACGCAGCTCGACCCTTTGGGCAGCGATCCTGAGCGTGGCTCTCGGCAGCTTCGCGCCCTCCGACATATCGGTGTAGGCGTCGATGACGATCTCGCCTGCACTGCGGCCGGACTGGACGATGAGCTGCGCGAGACCGTTGAAGAGGCTGCGCATGGGCTGCTGATCGGATTCCTGACAGTTAGGATCGCCGTTACCGACTCCCCGAAATCTGCCGGCGCCCGTCACCGAGAAGTGGATCGGGATGTTTGCCGTGGGTACGTGCCGACCGGCGCTGTCGATGACCTCGACCCGCACGAGCACGACGTCCTCTCCGTCGGCGCGCATCACGCTTCGATCGGGTGTCAGTCGGATCGCGGCGGGCTCGCCGGTCGTCTCGCGCCTCGCGGTCAGCACGGTCCGACCCTTGCGCAGGCCGCGTGCCTCCAGCACGCCGGGCGCGTATTTCACCTGCCACTCGAGATGCCCGAGCGGCTGCGCCTGCTGCCTGCCGAGGCTTTTGCCGTTGAGCAAGAGCTCGACTTCCTCGAGATTGGAGTACACCCAGACGCGGATCGGCTCACCAGGATGCTTTGGCCGGTTCCAATGAGGAAAGACGTGCAGCACCGGCTCATCGCTCCAGCAGGCCCGGTAGTAATGAAACACATCCTTGGGAAAGCCGCAGGTATCCACGATCCCGAATTGCGAGCTGATGGATGGCCAGCCGTACGGGGTCGGCTCGCCGCGATAATCGAACCCCGTCCAGGCGAATCCACCGCTGAGGGAGGGGCGCGCGGCATAGAACGGCCACCACTCCTCGGCGAGCTCCGCCCACGGAGGGTGGTTGGCGTCGTAGGCGCTGACCCAGTTTCGCTTCGGGTCGGTGGTGTAGATGCCACGGGTCGAGACGGTGCTCGCGGTTTCCGAGCCGATCAGCCGCCGCCGCGGGTGGGCGGCGTGGTACGGATCGATCGCCTCGAGATGGTAGTTGAAGCCCACGACATCGAGTGACAGGGCCACCCCTTTGTCCCAAGGACCGTTGACCGCGGCCGTACAGAGTCGTGTCGGGTCGAGCTCATGCGAGCGAGCGACCATCGCGGCGACGATGCGCTGCCCGAGCGCGCTCTGCTGGAGGGTTCCCTCCTCGTTTCCCATCGACCAGAGAATGATCGAGGGCGAGTTCCGGTACCGTTTGATCATGGTCGCGAGCTCATCGAGCGCGCTGGGACTCGCGCTCATGGTTCGCGTCTCGCACATCATCATCATCCCCAGACGATCGCAGGCCTCCACCCACTCCGGCGCGGGCATGTTGTGGGAGGTGCGCACGGCGTTGCTGCCCATGCTGCGCAGCACTTTCACTCGGTATTCGTACAGCGGATCGGGAAGCGCCGCGCCGACACCGGCGTGGTCCTGATGATTGCACGTGCCCTTGATCTTCACGGTCTTGCCGTTGAGCAACATACCGCGGTTCGGATCGAACTCGACGGTTCGCACCCCAAACTCGACCCGCTCGGCGTCCCGCGTGTGACCATGGCTCTCGAGCGCCACCGACGCCGAGTACAGATGCGGCGACTCCGGCGACCAGAGCGCGGGAGAGCGCAGGACGGCCTCGCCCGTGAACGCGGCAGTTGCGCCGGGTCGAATCGACTGCTCCGGCGTCAGTGCGCTCGCAACCTGACGGCCATCCGCGTCGAGTATCCGCCAGCGTACTCGAGCGTGCTCAGTCTCACGCCCTTCGTTCAGCACTCTGGTGTCGAGCGCCAGCTGCGCCCGGCCCGCCTTCTGCACGGAGCGGACGGTGCTCTCGCAGTGGCCCAGATGCAGCGGCTCGGTCCTGGTGAGCCAGACGTGGCGATAGATGCCCGCTCCCTCATAGAACCAGCCTTCGCCGTAGGTGGCATCCACCCGAACCACGATGCAGTTTCGGTCGCCGTAGTTCAGGAAATCGGTGATGTCGAAGCGGAATGGGACGTAGCCGCCGTCGTTGCGCCCGAGGAAGCAGCCGTTCACGAACACCATGGCGCTACGAAGCACGCCATCAAATTCGAGCACGGTGCGCCGGCTCCCCTCCGTGGCGGGGACCTCGAAGATGCGTCGGTACCAGCCGATCGAGGTGTCGCGGTAGTCGCGTCCGAGCGGCTTATAGCCGTGACTCTGCAGGTTCTCGTCACGGAAGAACGGCAGCTCGATCGCCCAGTCGTGCGGGAGATCGAGCAATCTCCAGTCCGAGTCCTCGAAGCTCGCCATCGCGAAGGCGAACTCGCCCGTCTTCGCAAACGCCTCGAGCCCATCCGCGCTACCGAGATCATGCAGCGCCGCCGGGCCGCTGCCGAGATGAAACCTCCAGTCAAAGTCCAACAGCAGCCGCTCGCGGGGGCTGGCATCGACCGCGGAGGGCGCAAGGGTCGCGGGTGCCGTCGCATCGGCCGAGTGATCGACAGGAGCGGCCCTCGGGTGCGCCGCGGTGCGATTCACGACCAATGAGCCGGCCGAAAGCGCCAGACCGGTGCGCAAGAGATCCCGACGAGTGATTTCGCTCATCCGAGGATTATGATGCCGCTCGCGCAGCCGTGTGTAGTGCCCCGCGCCGCCGCACTTGCCGCGCGGCTACGGCGAGCGCGAAGCAACCGGTGTCCCGGGCTCCCACGAATCGTTGGCGCCCGCTACACTCGGGCCCTGTTCGCAGCCGCAACTCTCGAGAGCGACCCATGACCCGCAAACTCGTCTCATCGACGCTTGCACTGATCGGCCTGCTCATGTGCCTCGGCGCCTTCGGCCACAGCTTCATCGGCCGCAGGGCGCTCGACATCGGCCTCGCCCGCGCGGCACTCGATACCCACACCGAGAAGCTGATTTACCTGGTGTGGTACTTCACTGGCGGCTGCATGCTGGTATTTGGCCTGATGGTGATCGCCGGCGCGTGGCGCGCCTGGCGCGGCGAGAAGCGGGGCCTTTCCGCCGCAGGTTTGATCGGCGTCTTCTATCTGCTCACCGGTCTGCTCTCCCTGGCGTACATGAGGGAAGCGTTCTGGAGTGTCTTCGTCCTTCTCGGCGCCCTGGCACTCATCCTTTCGCTGACGCTATCGGCAACGAGCCGTGCCGGGCAGCCCTCGTGAAGATGCGGTGGATCATTGTTCTGCTGGCGATGCCGACGGCGGCTGCCTCCGCCGGCCATGTCCCCGATTCCGCGCGGACGCTGGCCTATATCCACCAGGCCTGGAGCACGCTGACACGCTCGTCCGCGGACTGCGCTTCGTACCGTGGCCCGTATGTCCGTGGCGAGCAAGTGCTGTATCTGCCAAAGGACCTGCCGATGCCGCGGGCGGTGCGGGCTCTGCAGAAATGCGGCGTCGAGGTGCGGCGCCTGCCGATGCGTATCCGCCGACTCGGCGAGTTTGAGCCCGCCACGCTCGAGCACCAGGGCTACCTCTACCTGCCTCACCCCTACGTGGTGCCGGGCGGTTTCTTCAACGAGATGTTCGGCTGGGATAGCTACTTCATCGAGCTGGGTCTGATCGCGGATCATCGTGACGCGCTGGCCCGCGACATGGTGGAGAACATGCTGTTCGAGGTCGCCCACTACGGCGGCGTGCTCAACGCCAACGCCACGGACTTCCTGACCCGCTCCCAGCCGCCCTTTCTCGCCGAGATGATCCGGGCGCTGCTCGCCGACAGGGGCGCGTTTCGCGACCCGCGGGCGGCCACGGCCTGGCTCCAGCACGCCTATCCACTGGTGGTCGAGTATTACTCCCTCTGGCAGCGCAATGCCCACCGAGCCGGCAACACGGGGCTGTCGCGCTATTTCGACTACGGCGGGGCCAGCCCGGCAGTCATCAGCGGCGCGTATTTTCGCGAGGTCATCCGCTTCGTGCTGGCGCACCCGGGCGAGAACGATGGCTACCTCATCAAAGCCTCGCAGCACCCCTCCGCCGCCGAGTCCGCGCGCCTTGCGCAGCAAAGCTGCGATCCGCGGGCCTCGAAGGCATGCGCGGATGCGTGGTATGGGGGCTATCGCCTGACGGCGAAGTTCTACCGTGGCGATCGGGCCATGCGCGAGTCGGGCTTCGACGTCACCTTCCGCTTCGGTCCCTTCGCCGGCTCCACCACCGACTACGCTTCGGTGGGCCTGAACAGCCTCCTCTACCGCTATGCGCGCGACCTGCGCGGCTTCGCGCAGCGCCTCGGCCTTGCGGCCGACGCGCAACGCTGGGGACGGGCCGCCGCGGCGCGCAAGCAAGCCATCGACAGGTACCTCTGGAATCCGGCGCTGGGTCTTTACACCGACTATGACTTCGTGACCGGCAGGCCCTCGTATTACCCTTTCATCACCACCTTCTGGCCGCTCTGGGCGGGCGCAGCCTCGAGGCCTCAGGCGCAGGCGGTGCGCGATAATCTGCCGTTGTTCGAGAGAGCGGGCGGGCTGCAGACCAGCACTTACGCAAGTGGCGCGCAATGGGATGCGCCGTTCGGCTGGGCCCCGACCAACTGGCTCGCGGTGTCCGGATTGAAAAGCTACGGGTACGGCGCCGACGCACGCCGCATTGCCGCCGAATTCACCGCCACCGTCGATCGCGGCTTGGCCCATGACGGCACCATCCGCGAGAAATACAACATGGCGACCGGGAGCGCCGAGGTGAAGATCACCGCGGGCTACGCGCAGAATGTGATCGGCTTCGGCTGGACCAACGC
>JBAUOO010000041.1:0-10215 GCA_049579785.1 Steroidobacteraceae bacterium | reverse complement strand
CCCTGCGCGGGACCGCGGCCACGACCGCTTGCACCCGATCGGCGCGCCGGGCGCCCACGGCGGCGGCAGCCGCGCTCGGGCCACGCGTGGCTGGGGGTACCGGCTGATGCGAGGCGCCGGTCATCGGGCCATGTACGTGGCCAAGCACCCGGGGGCCTTTACCTTGCGCGTTCTGCGCGCCTTCCGCGCGAATCAGGCGCTGTTGCTCGCGGGTGCCGTTGCCTACTACACGCTCCTGTCTCTCGTGCCGCTGCTGATCCTCATACTGATTGCCCTCTCGGGAATCATCGACCGCAGCGCCTTGCTGGCGACACTGGGGCGCTACCTTGGGTGGTTGATTCCGGGGCAGTCCGCGGCCGTCGTCGCGGCGCTGGCGCGCTTCCTGGCTCATCGCGGGGTGATCGGCTGGGTGCTGTTGGCGACGATGGTATTCTCGAGCTCTCTTGCGTTCACGGTCCTGGAAAATGCGCTGGCGGTCATCTTCCCCCACCGGGCCGGCGCTCGGCGACGTCGCTTCCTGATATCGGCAATCATTCCCTATTGCTACATCCTGTTTCTCGGCGCCGGGTTGCTGTTGATGACGCTGGTGTCGGGATTGATTCAGGTGATCGGCGCGACATCGGTCGATTTTCTCGGCGTCAGTTGGTCTCTCCATGGGGTATCGGGCGTATTGCTTTATCTTCTGGGCGTTTTCGGCGAGATATTCGTGCTGACGTCGATCTACCTCGTCATGCCGGTCGGACCGCTGTCATGGCGTCATGCTTTGATCGGCGCCGTCACCGCGACGGTGCTCTGGGAGATCACTCGCCACCTCCTGGTCTGGTACTTCGGAACCCTGTCGGAGCTAGGCGTGGTCTATGGGTCACTGACCACGGCCATCGTGGTGCTTGCAAGCCTCGATTTCGCAGCGACCTTTCTGTTGCTCGGCGCACAAGTGGTCGCCGAGTACGAACGGATCGGTGCGCAGGGTGACAACGCGGCTGCGCCAACCCTGCGGACATGACACCCTTGACGGTGTTCGCGCGTGCGAAGCTCCTGAATCATCAGCCACCGAGGGGCCGCACGGACGATCCATGTACGGTGGCGAACGGATCGGGACGCAGATTCGCAAGCGCTCTTATTGCGCGATTTGCTGCGGTGCGAGCTCATCTTGAGTCAAGACGAGAAATACGCTTGAAGGTAGTGAAATGCAAAGGAAAGTGCTCATCGGGTTGGACTCGAATTGGCTTGTAACGGCCGCACGGTGCCGGAGGCCGGACATCAGGATGCGATCCGCGAACGGGTAGCCGGCGCCGCGGAGGCGATTTTGAAGGCATTATGTTTGGCCTCTCGAGCAGCTTGGCGATGTTGAGGTGGGTGCCTAGTGGGAGACGCTCTCCTTCGCCGTGCAACGTCGCGCACAATGGCCGTTGCAGCCTACCGCCGTCATCGGTCTTGCGCCGTCCGAAAAGTCGCGCAGATCGGTGATCGGCGTTCGCATCGTCGCTTGTTGGCGACAACCGATCGCACCCGTTCCCGACCGTGCAATGCGTCACCGTAGCAATCCCCGCGTGCACCGTATATTCGGCGCGGAGGATGGGGCGGACTCTACGTGGCCAAGCACCGAAAACCCGCCTCGAGGTGCACCGATGAAGTGTCCGCATTGTAAGACGTCGGATCTCAGGCCGACGATGATCGATGAGTATCTGCCGGCAATGGGCTGCGGCACCTGCCACGGATGTCTCTTATCCCTGCTGTATTACCGGCACTGGGCAGAGACGCAGAACGCGTCGGCGACCGAGGCGCGAAAAACCGCGCCGTCATTGGAGACCACGGATACGACCGCTGCAATCGCGTGCCCGAAATGTTCCCGAATCATGGCGAAATACAAACTGAGCGGCCGGATTTCCAATCGGCTCGATGTGTGCTCCACGTGTGATGAGGCGTGGCTCGACGGTGGCGAGTGGGAGCTGCTCGAGGTGCTGCAGCTCAGTCACAAGATACCGGCCATCTTCACCGATGCCTGGCAACGGCGCATTCGTCGCGAGATCACCGAGGAGACCCGACGCGAGATGCTCACGCGAATGATCGGTGCGGACGGGACGGCAAAGGTGGAGGAATTTCGGGCTTGGCTCGCGAAAAATAAGGATCGCTCCCAGATCTTAACTTATCTATACGGGAGTAGAACGGCGCTCGCGGCCTCTGAGGCTTCATCGAAAAATGATTCGAGCTGCCCGCCGTCAACTTCCGGTCAGCTGGGCACGCTCGCATGATTGCCATGTCTGACGGAGTGCTAGCGGCGATCATCGCTGCCGGTGCTACGGTCTTCGGCTCGTTCGTTCAGTTGCGTACCTCGCTCGGGAAGGAGATCGCGGCGAGAACCCGTTCCACTCCGACCCGCAAAGCGAACCACGTGGTGGTGACCCTGCTCCTGGTGATGTTGCTCGCCGCGGCGGTCGGCGGATTTGCGCTGGCCCAGTGGGCCTACGAGAACGAACTCGCGGCACAGCAGGCCCTCGTACGGGATCTAGACGACCGAATCGGCGACTTTGCCCAGTACAAGAACGACATCGAGCAGAGTCGCGCCGAGCTACGCTCGGTAGTTGAGACCGATGTCTTGCGGCAAATGGGAGCCGACGGCGTCGTGGTCCTCGCGACGGCGCCGCCCTGTAAGCCGCCGGCTGCGACGAGCAGAGCCGCGACGTCGACTCCGGGTGGACCGCTCTCCCTGCCGGCCGTTGCGGCGAAGCCATCCGGTTCGGTGGGCACCCAATCACCGACTCCGGCACCTGTCGCCGCGTGCGCGGAATCCGATGCCACCCCCATCGTGCTTTGCGCAACGATTCCCGCTGCGGCACAACTCGGAAACGTGGATCTTTACGTGCGCCAGACCGACGCGGCAGGTCGCTGGAGCGATAGCCGATTGCTGCCGGGCGAAGCGAGCGCCAAGGCGCGATTCGTCGCAAAGCCTGTCGAGATCGCGGACGGTGCGGCACTGAAGCAAGTATGCATCGGATTCGCACAATGGTCCGACCAGCCACGCACCGCGCGAATGGTGGTGCACTACTCATTTTGATCGTTTCAAAACGGCGGTCCGCGCGCCCACCGGCGACAGTTCGGTGGCCGCGCGCGCATTGGAGGCGGATGAGACTCCCTACCGGCGCACCAGGGGGCATGGCACTCCGCCTCACCTATCGCCCGTTCATCGGAAAGGATCGAATGGATCGACTTGCCATTCCGGTCGACGGCTCGGTACAGGCAAGTCCATTGCGCTTGGACAGATACGGCGGTTTCGTCCACCCGCCAGGCCGAATTGCTCGGCATCGAGAATCGTGCCCGGCGCCGCTCGAACTCCGGCACGTACCGCCGCACCCAGCGCATGATGGTTCGGCAACACTGCAAAGCTTGCACGCACGGAGCGTTCATTGTTTGTTCAGGAGGCCAGTCGTAGCCTCGCGCTGTGTCTGGTGTGTCAGGAGGAACCGATGATGTCTGTTCCAAGCGACGCTGAACTGCTTGCCTACATTCGGGCGCGGCTTGCCGAGGGACGGTTGCCGAGCCGTGAAGAGAACCAAAAGATCTACGCCGGCTATGGCGAGGGTCAGTCCTGTGACTGCTGTGGCTGCTCAATCCGCGGCACTGATGTGCTGTACGAAGTCGAAGTTCCCAGCGAGTGCGCCAAGTCGCTGACGATGCATCTGTTGTGCTTTGAGATTTGGGTACGGCAATCGCGGACGGGAGACGCTGCGAGGCTTCAGCTGAACAGGAGTGAAGCGGCCTAGTCGGCGGCAAGGCCACCCGCGTGTAAACCGGCACTGAACGTTGACCAGCCATCGGCGTCCGACGCTGCGTGATGTCGCGCCCAGGCGCTCTCGATTGGGACCTCCGGATAAAGGCCGAGCGCGATCAGATTTTCTCGGCCGTCGAATCGATAGCGGTAGCGCCAGTATCGGCCTCCGGTGGGTGAAACGAGAGGATGGGCGGGTCACTTGCCAGTGCTCCGATGCCGATGGAGTTCATGGTGGGGCTCCTCTCGGCGGTTATCGAAACCCCGGAGCTTGGTTTGGAGGCGAGAGTGTCAGTTCGGAGGGCTCGTTATGGGGCGGTGCATTCCCGGTCCCATGCCCATCATCCCGCGGCCCATGCCAATTCCGCCAGTCGCGCCGCCACAGCGATCACGGGCGCCCTGGAAGGAAATTCATCCCAAGTAATAGAAAGCCGCCATAGGAAGTTTCCGAAGATCTCCGAGATGCGGTTGCGTTAATAGCGTTAATGCTCTGATGCCCCGTCATATTCGTGCAGCGAGGCGATGAGGGGTCAGGAGACATTCCGCTTGCGAGTCCGACAGGCCTGCACTAACTCCACCTGCTTGGAGGCCCGACAGCTCGATGAGCGCAAGTTTGCCGATGTACGGGCTCTCGCACCAGCCAACGCTTATGGCCAGCGACGAGAGGGTGGGTTGGCGGACGGCCCTTCCAAAGATTAAGCCCTCCGGGTCACTCGCCGATCACTCAGCCAGAGGGTTAATTTCGGAAATGACGCGTAAGTGAAAGGGCCGGGCGCCGAGGTTTTAACTCGGGACTCCTTGTACGCCAATCCCCATTCTGATCCGGCGCCGATCTAAGCTATTTGCTCGGCCGTAGTCCTCGCCGTACCTCTCATGGAAGACGTGGCGCCAGCGGTTCGTTGCCGGCCAAAAATAATAATTACCGATCCAGCTTTTGCCCTTGTGGTCGTAGGCTTCGACATGCCAGCGCTGTGAGCCTTCCGGGTGCGGGGGGTAGTGATCGCTGCGCTCGAAAAACAGTGTCCACCAGCGATCACCCAGCTCGAAACCAACGACATAACTGTGAGCAATCCCGACGCCAATATTTCGGCGAATCCAGCTTACCGTGTATTCGCGAGCCTCGGCGTCGTCGATCCGAATTGCTTCGGGCGGTACGTCGCCCTGCCACTTCACGAAGCTCTCCATCAACGCATCGACTGACACGGCCAGCGCGCTCCCTCTACCTCTCGTTGCGACCGGCGCAACTACGCCTTGCGACCGTGCGGCTGGCCGCTCAAATTACCCGCCCGTTCGGAGAATCCGCGGTGCCGCGTCGGCCTTCTGATGCTTGCCGAAGGCTCGTTGCATTGGCTCACGGTCCGCTGCGACTATGCTGCCAGGGAGGCGATGCACACAAGGCGGGGCGTGAGCGTGTCCGATCGCTAGTCGGGGCGCGCGCGCCGGTGTAAGTCTTTATGTCGTCATGTAGCGACAGATACAGATCAACCGTTGAGTGGTCCTTGGCCGTAGGCGGCAGCATGGAGATGGCTTAGGCCGTCCGCTTTCGCGATATGGTGGGAACTGCCGATCGTCATCGGCGTGTCCACGACCGCGATCTGCCCGAGGCCGCTCGTAGCGCGGTCCGGGAGACGCCTCGCGAAGATCGATGCAGCCAGATTATCTCGCGTGGATGCCTTTCAAGGCTCACTGTCTGCGGCGAGCCCAAATAAGACTAATCGGCGCTCAGGGTTGCCAGTCGCGGCGGCGGGCCGCCGCTTCGGCGCTCGCATCGAGCGGCGCGCCTGAGATCTCAGCACCGACGGTGCTCACTACCGCCGGTGGCATGGAGGACGAGGCCTGGCGATAGCTCCCGGCGCTGACTTCCTGCTCTGTTGTGCCGCTCAGCGCCTTAAGCCGCCAACCGTCTGCTGCGTGACAGGCCAGCCCTGCCACGGCGGGAGCACGCATCGAGAACGTCCGGCAGTATGTGCCTGTCTTCGACCGGAAGCTGACACCAATCTGTACCGTCTCGGTCGCGCGCTGTTGCGATACAAGTTGCCTCGTCAGCGCATCCGCCAAGAGGCCCCTCGCAATCATATGGTCGTTGCGCGTCGCGATGAGTCCCGGACCGCCCGCACGAAGCGCGAACCGTCCGACGAGGATACCGATCAGGAGACTCGCCGCGAGCGCCGCCCACTGCGGCAATGATCGGCGTGCGGCAGGGCGGCGCGGCAGCGGTATCACTGGTGCTTCATTTCGTGCAGCAGACGGCGCCGGAGCGTTGCGAGCGAGCTCAATGAGCTTAACGGGTACCGGCTCCTCGACGACTGGGTCGAAGGCGGAGCGTAGACGCTTGCGCAGCGCTCGGTGTTGCGCGATCCGGTGCGCAATGTCGGGATCCGTCGTCATAGCGGATTCCACGGCAATGCGGGTGTTCTCATCGAGCTCGTTGTCGGCATAGGCCATGAGTACCTCGTCAGAGAAGCTCATGGCTGCGCCTCCGGCGTTGGGGACAGAATCTCTTGCAGTGCCTCGCGGCCGCGCGCGAGGCGGCTCGTCAGTGTTCCCATCGGCACGTTCATGATGTGGGCAGCCTCTTTGTAGGAAAAACCCTCGATGAGCACCAAGCTGACGGCGAGCCGCTGCTCATCGGGCAACTGCAAGAGCGCGTCCTCAACGCAGAGCAGCTCAGCCTGGGAACCCGCGGCGGGATCGCCAACCGCCTCCGCCAGCTCCTGCGGCACGTGCAGGGGCTCGCGCCTCTGGCGATTGCGGCATTCGTCGATCCAGGCGTTACGCAGGATGCCGAAGAGCCAGCCGGCAAGATGCGAATCCCTATGGAACTGATCGGCCCGCCCGAGTGCCCGCTCCACCGTGATCTGCACCAGATCGTCCGCATCGTGTCGCTCGCGCGTGAGGGAGCGCGCGAATCTACGTAGCCGCGGCAGAAGGGCGATGATCTCATCACGAAGGTTCTCGATCGCTGGGCCCATGTCTCTCATTGATTTACGTGCCGGAGGCCCATTTTCTTCCATATGTGCCGAGAGCCAAAATCCGGTGCTAATCTGGCGGCATGTTACGGGCGCTACTCACCACAATGCTGCTCATCCCCACTGCTGCCGCGCAGATTTTGCCGGGCCCTGGCAGCTCTCTTTTGCCGGGAAGACTGCCAGGCGTGGGTCTCCCGGTACCGCAGCAGACCCTTCCAGCGCTCACGCAACCCCTGAATGACCAGGTGCGCCGCCTCGAGGAGGCGCGCAAGCTTACAATCCGCGACCTTCTGCACCGCTACCCGCGCCTCATCGAGGCCGATCCCAACGGCAATCCCATCGTGCGCGATGAAGTGCTCGCGCTTGCGCCGAGCGATGCGGCGCTCGCGCGAGCGGGCTCGGCCGGCTTTGCCGTTGTCCGGGTGCGATCTCTCGCCGGACTCGGCATTCGACTCCTCATCCTGCGCACGCCAGCGGGCAGCTCCACCTCGCGGGCCCTTCGTGAATTGCGGCGGTTCGATCCCGCGGGCACCTATGATTTCAACCATATCTATACAGACAGCGGTGAGTTGGTCGAAGGTTCGGGACGGCCGGGCTTGCAAGAGGAAGCAGGACCGGCCGCCAGAGCCCAGGGAGCACTCGCTTCACAGAAAGCCGTCCTCGGGCTCATCGATGGCGGGGTCGATGTCGGACAGCCGTTGTTTCAGGGAGAGGTGATCCATCAACACGGTTGCGCAGGCGCTCAGGTACCGAGCGCGCATGGTACGGCCGTTGCCTCGCTGATGATCGGTCGGGCCGTGCGGTTCGCAGGAGCCGCTCCGGGCGCGGTGCTTTACGCGGCCGATGTGTATTGTGGGAAACCCGCCGGAGGGTCCGTGGATGCGATCGCCGCGGCATTCGCCTGGATGGTGCACGAGGGCGTGCCGGTCATCAACGTGAGTCTCGTCGGACCGCCGAACGCGCTCCTCCAACAGGTCGTCGATCGGGTGCTCTCTGATGGCTCGCTTGTCGTCGCCGCGGTCGGCAACGACGGGCCGGCGGCGGCGCCGCTATACCCTGCGGCCTATCCGGGCGTCATCGGCGTAACTGCGGTGGACGCGAAGCACCGGGTGTTGGTCGAGGCCGAGCGCGGACCGCAGGTCATGTTCGCCGCGCCGGGTGCTGATATCGAAGCTGCTCGCTTACCGCTAGGCTTCGCGGCAGTGCGAGGCACCTCCTTCGCAGCACCTCTGGTTGCAGGACTCCTCGCCCGGCAGTTGCATCGCCCGGATCCAGGATCGGCACGAGTGGCTGTCAAGGACCTCATCCGTCGAGCCATTCATCTCGGCGCCTCAGGCCGCAACAGCGTCTACGGGTACGGCCTAGTTGCCGCTCACTTGCCCGCGCGCTCCTGGCAGGCCGCGACAGCCTCGGATTAAGTCAAGTCAAAAAAACTTGGCTCCGCGGGATGAATGGGGTCTTCGCCGTCGTAGTTCTCCAGAGAAGGTCGCGGACGGGCCGTGGCCTCAAGAGGAGAGCGATCATGAAATTTTTTCTTTTCGCGAGTGCCGCCGTCGCTGCCGTGTTGGTCTTCACCCCGCCGGCGCACGCCCAGCTCGTGGGCGGCGGATTGGGAGGCGCCGTTGGCGGCGCACTGGGTGGGCGCATGGGTGGAGGGATTGGCCCCGGTGGGATGGTCAATGGCAACTGGGATGGGTTCGGGAGCCTTAGCGGCTCGAGCGCGGGCGAGTTCCGCGGAATGAAACCGCTGAAGGGTAGGATGCCGGGTGCTCAACCGGCGGCTCGAGGCGTCGCTCAGGCCGGCACTGCTAAGCATGCGGCTCAGAGCGCGGCGCAGGGTGGCGCACGGCGCGCCGGGACCTCTCCGGGAAAGTTGATGGGAACCGGTGAATCGAGTGCCAATGCCACGGCTGGTACGGCGGGCTCGCTCGCCGGCAACGCGGCCGGGAGGAGGGCTGGGCTCGTGAACTCCGGAACTTCCATGGTGGGTGGAACGCAGTCCGCCGGCGCGCGTACCGCCGATGCGGGCGAAGCTGCGCCGTCCGGTACCTCAACGGGGGAGACCAATAACATCGGCGCTCTGAGTGGTGTCGCGAGCTCGATGTCGGGCAATGCCAGCGGTATAGGTTCGCTTTCGAGATCATCCCGGGCCATGGGTTCGTCGCGGTCCGGGTCGGCGCGTGCGGGGGCGACCCCGACGCGCAGTCCCGCGGCTAGCCGCCCGGAGCGCACCGCGAACTCGAGTGGACACACGACCTATGGCAGCGTGGGCGGCGGATTCAGCACCGGGTCGGGCGGCGGCCAAGCGGCCCACGGCTCGGCCGGGAACGTCTCCGCCCAGGGTGGCTCGTTCATGAGCGGTCAGGCCGGTGGGCAGGCCGCAGTATCGAGGTCTCCCGCGGTGTCCACCTCGGGCTCGGCGCAGGGCAGTGCCTCAACGAGCGGGTCGATCCAGCACTGAAATAAATCGGAAGTCGCGGCTCAAAGACAGCGCACCGAGAGCCCCGGCCGAATCCATCGGCTGGGGCTTTCTCATCTCCTGGCGCCGGATGGAGCAATATCCTGTCCACCGCCATGAAATTACCCGACATCGGAAGGTCCGCAGCGCGGACCTCATATGGCCGTTGCACCTGCGCCCGTGAAGGAACACACTCAGCGCATACTGCCCGAGTTCGGATCGGGCGCTCAAGATGAAACGGCGGTCGGGGTCGGATGTTCGCGCGGGCGTATAAACATGAGCGCCTCATGGACGCGTCCGAGCGTTGTGTGGAAGCGGTGGCGCGGTCCGGCGGGACCGAGGACCAAGTGGTCGTCGGTCGCATTCTCGAGCAACCGGCCGCCTATCAACGCTGGGTGTCGGATCACGACCGCCTCATGAGGAGCGTGTCGGAGCAGGCGAAGCTCGAGCGACAGGTGCTCGCCCTGAGACGTTCCACCTTCAGTCTCGTTCACCGCAAGGCTCTGTTTGGGTATCTGCGTGATCAACACGTCGTGGGCGCACGCCGGCGCCGCCTGTTTGCATTGTTTTACGGGCCCCGGGACTACGCCGACAGCGTGATAGCCGAGCACGGCAACTATCTGCGCTCCAATTCGAGTTACCTCTGCAGCCGCTTTCTCGCCGACGAGTTGATGCACGACCGCGCAATGCAGGCGCCGCTGCAGCTTTACGAGGAAGGCTACACCGACTACTTCCGGATCTTCTGCGACATTGCCCTCGCCGAGACGCCGCAGGAGAAGGAGACCGCGACGGCATTTCTCCCGTTGCAGCCGTTATTCAAGCAACGCCTGAACGAGAGCCGGCAGGCGATCCTCGAGTTGCCTCGCCAGACAGGCGGCGCTGGGCACGACCTGTGGCTTCAGCAGCCGACAGGAGATACGGTGAAGCTACGCGTTACCTCCCCCTCCCGCACCAGATGACCGCCTGGCCCCGAAGTCGCGGCCGCCAGGGTTCTCACGTTGGTTCAGATCAGAAATTGCTCC
>JBAUOO010000040.1:0-1892 GCA_049579785.1 Steroidobacteraceae bacterium | reverse complement strand
CTTTTGAAGGGTGCGGCAGGATAGCTACCGCGGGGCGTAGCCGTGTTCGGCGAGGGCTCGGCGGATTTGCTCGCCGGCATCGATCATGTGATACGCCTCCCCCCTGTGCCAATGTGAGCTGAGACATCTGCCTTTGATAGTTTACAGTCCAAGGTAGTATCACTCATGGCATCACTGACCGATTCTTCGATGAACAACACCCCCTCTGCTTCGGCCCTGGGAATCCCGGAGGGAGCCCGTAGGGCGAGTGAAGGGAATCCCAGGGCCGCGGCGGCGCCGGACCCGGAAGTGGTGGCGATCGCCAGGCGTCGCCGGTACTCGGCCGGGGAGAAGCGCGCGCTGCTCGCCGAGGCCGACCGCTGCAAGGCGGCGGGTACGCTCGGGGCGTTTCTGCGCAGCAAGCGCATCTACTCCTCGATGCTCTCGAGCTGGCGCAAGCAGCTCGAGGCGGCCGATCGGACGGCGCTGGCTCCAAAGAAGCGGGGGCCGAAGCCGGACCCGTCGGCGCGGCAGATCGAGCAACTCAACCGCGAGAATGCGCGCCTTCGCCGCAAGCTCGAGCGGGCCGAGATCATCATCGACGCCCAAAAAAAACTATGCGTGGCGCTGGGTCTGCCGACCGCGGACGAGTCGAACGAGGACGAGTGATGCTCGCCGTCGGCGATCTGGCCGTACACGTCGGGCTGAAAACCGCCTGCAGAGCCTTCGCGCTGAACCGTGCGTTCGTGTACCGCGACCGTGCTCGGCGTCGTGGGAGCCGCCCTCGGGGCGCGGGGCGTGCACGGCCGCGACCGCCGTTGGCACTTTCGAGCGCCGAGCAGGACGTACTGCTCGGCGTGCTCGACAGTGAACGGTTCGTCGATGTGGCGCCGGCCACGGTGTTCGCGACGTTGCTCGATGAGGGCCGTTATCTTGGCTCGATACGCACCATGTACCGGCTCTTGGCGGCCCGCAACCAGGGCGGGGAGCGGCGCAATCAACGCGTCCATCCCGTCTACGCCAAACCCGAGCTGCTCGCCGTTCGGCCCAATGAAGTGTGGAGTTGGGATATCAGCAAGTTGAAGGGTCCGGCCAAGTGGGTCCACTTCCATCTCTACGTAATACTGGATATTTTCAGCCGTTACGTCGTGGGCTGGATGGTCGCGCAGCGCGAATCCGCTGAGCTCGCCGAGCAGCTCATCGCCGACACGCTGGAGAAGGAGAACATCGCGCCGGGGACCTTGACGCTGCATGCCGATCGCGGCACGAGCATGCGCTCGAAGCCGGTCGCCGCGCTGCTGCTCGATCTGCAAGTCACCAAGACCCACAGTCGTCCGCACGTCTCGGATGACAATCCGTACTCCGAATCTCAGTTCAAGACCCTGAAGTACCGGCCAGACTTCCCCGATCGGTTCGGTTCGATCGAGGACGCCCGCGCTCACTGCCAGCGCTTCTTCCGCTGGTACAACCACGAACACCGCCACGGCGGCATCGGCTTGATGGCCCCGGCCGCTGTCCATGACGGTACCGCAGCGACCGTGAACACCCAACGCGCCGTCACGCTCGATATCGCCTTTGCCGCCCATCCCATCCGCTTCAAGGGCATCGCACCGAAGCCGCCGGCGCTGCCCACAGCCGCCTGGATCAATCCGCCGAAAAAGGAGACGACACCACCCTCGACTACACCCGCTTGCTCGCTAATCTCATGACACCGGGTGTCTCAGACCCATTGACACATTCCGGCTCGAGAGCACCGTCCGGTACCTTGGGATCGAGGTGGATGACGCGCTGGAGATGGCCGAGCAGACCGAAGTCTAGGACCTTGACGCCGGCCAGCGACGGCTCGGGTCGCTGGCCGTGTCTCATCGGCCGAGTCCGGACGTTCCTCTGATCACTACGGCTTTCCGCTAAGC
>JBAUOO010000039.1:0-8184 GCA_049579785.1 Steroidobacteraceae bacterium | reverse complement strand
GCCGCCGCCTGCCTGGCGCACGCGCGCGCCCGGCGCGAGCACCCGCTGGCCGTCGGCCCACTGGTGGGGCGGCTTTCACTCCGCGGAGCTCGCGCGGCTGATCGCCGCGGGACAATCCGCGAACGATGATCTTGCCGCGGCGATCGCGCGCGTGCGCGAGGCGGACGCGCAGGTCCGCGTCAGCAGCGCCCCGCTTTTGCCCTCACTCGATGCCGGCGGAAGTGGATCGCGCCAGCGAACGTTCAGTCCCGGCAGCGGAACCGGTCTCCTATACGATGACTTCGCGGCGGGACTCAATGCCACCTACGAGCTCGACTTCTGGGGGGAGAACCGCGCCATCCGCTCCGCCGCACTCGCCTCCGCAGCCGCGAGCCACTACGACCGCGAGACGGTCGAGCTCACCGTCATGTCGGACATCGCCGATACCTACTTCTCGGTGCTCGCGCTTCGCGACCGTGTGCGCATCGCGCGCGCGAATCTCGCCAGCGCAAGCCAGATCCTTCAGGACCTGAAGACCGACGAGCAGGTGGGCACCTCCACGGCGCTGGATGTCGCCCAACAGGACACGGTCGTCGCGAGCGTCGCCGCCACCCTTCCACCCTTGGAGCTGCAGGAGCGTCAGCAGATCGATGCGCTCGCGATTCTGGTGGGGCGGACGCCCGAGTCCTTCAGGGTCGCCGCCGCGAGCCTCACGGGCGTCTCCGCGCCGGCGCTCAGCGCCGGGGTCCCTTCGCAGCTACTCGCTCGGCGACCCGATGTCGCGAGCGCCGAAGCGCAGCTCATCGGCGCCAACGCGGACATCCGCGCGGCCAGAGCCGCGTTCTTCCCGACGATCGAGCTCACCGCATCCGGGGGCTACGAGAGCACGGCGCTCGCGCGGCTGCTCGAGCCCGGCAACCGGGTGTTTTCGCTCTCGGGCGGACTCACGCAACCGATCTTTCACGGCGGCGCGATTCTCGGGCAATACCAGCTGAGCAAGGCCCGCTACCAGGAGCTGCTTGCGGACTATCACAAGGCGGTGATCTCCGCCTTCGGGAACGCTGAGGATTCGCTCGCCGGCGTCAGCGACACTTACGAGCAGGTGCAGCGGGAGCAGATCGCCACCGCCAAGGCGCGCAGCGCCTACGGGATGTCGCAGGAGCAGTTCCACGCCGGTACCGTCAACATCCTGACGGTGCTCGGCACCGAGACCAGCCTCTTCACGGCCGAGGATGCGCTCGCCCAGGCGCGGCTTGCGCATCTTCAGGCTCTGGTCGGATTGTTCAACGCGCTGGGCGGAGGATGGAGACAGTGAGAGTGCCGATCCGAGTGAGCCGCACACGGCTCGTGATGGGCGCGGCGGGCCTCATCGCCGTGGCGTTCTTCGCCTGGCTGCTCGCCCCCGCGCGTGCCAGCTCGCAGCACCCGGGGGCGCCCACCGCGGTCGCCGTGAGCACCGCACCGGTGATGCAGCGGAACGTGCCGGTCTATCTTCAGGGGCTCGGCACCGTGCAGGCGTTCTATACGGTAAAGGTGACCGCGCAGGTAAACGGCGAGCTCAACGAAGTCGCGTTCCACGAAGGCCAGCAGGTCAAGCGCGGACAGCTTCTCGCGCAGATCGACCCCCGCCCCTATCAGGCCGCTCTCGATGAGGCGCGCGCCGCGCTCGCGAAGGACGAGGCGCAGCTCGCCGACGCCCGTAAGGATCTCGCCCGCTACGTGTTTCTCGAGCCGAAGAAACTCGCGAGCCAACAGCAGCTCGATACCCAGCGCGCCCAGGTCGCAGAGCTCAAAGCGCAGATCGAAGCCGATCGGGCCGCGATCGAGAACGCCGCGACTCAACTGAGCTACACGCGCATCACCGCACCGATCGACGGACGCACGGGCATCCGCCAGGTCGATCCCGGCAACATCGTGCACTCGAGCGACACGAACGGGATCGTCGTGCTGACGCAGTTGCAGCCGATCACGGCGATCTTCACCTTGCCGGAAAACACGCTCCAGGCGGTCGCCGATGCGATGTCGCAGGGAGCGGTCGAGGTTACCGCGCTCTCCCAGGGCGGGACGGAGCTCGATAGCGGCACCCTGAAGCTGATCGACAATGAGATCGACCCGACGACCGGCACCATCCGCCTGAAGGCGGTCTTCCCGAATCCGAAGCTGCGGCTCTGGCCCGGGCAGTTCATCAACCTGCGCCTGCTCGTGCGGACGGAGAAGAACGCGCTCACCGTACCGGCCGCGGCCCTGCAACGCGGACCCGACGGCATGTTCGTGTACGTCATCCAGCCTGATTCGACGGTTGCGATACAACCGGTCACGGTGGCCAACAACAGCGAGACTCTCGCCGTCGTCACGCAGGGCCTGAAGAGGGGCGAGCAGGTGGTGACGAGCAACCTCTTCCGCTTGCAGCCCGGGGCGCGGGTCCGCGTGCTGGCGAGCGCCTCGAAACACCCCACCGCCTCGGTCGCGCCCCGCCACGCGCCCGAAGGGCAGCCCGCCTCATGAGCATCTCCGCGCCCTTCATCAAAAGGCCCGTGGCCACCTCGCTCCTCATGGCGGGGATCCTGCTCGTCGGTCTCGTCGCCTTCCCGCTGCTGCCGGTCGCGCCGCTGCCGCAGGTCGATTTTCCCACCATCCTGGTGAGCGCCAACCTGCCGGGCGCCAGCCCCGAGACCATGGCCTCCGCGGTTGCCACACCGCTCGAGTACCAGTTCATGGACATCCCGGGGGTGAGCCAGCTCACCTCTCAGAGCGTGCTCGGGTCGACCACCATCACGGTGCAGTTCGATCTCGACCGCAACATCGATGCCGCCGCGCAGGACATCCAGTCGGCGATCGATGCCGCCGCCGGCCAGCTGCCGAAGGATCTGCCGAGCCCGCCCTCCTACCGCAAGGAAAATCCGGCCGATGCCCCGATCCTCATCTACGCGGTCCACTCCGACACCCTGCCGCTCACGACCGTGGATGACTACGCGGAGAACATCCTCGTTCAGCAGATGTCGCGGGTTCCGGGTGTCGGCCAGGTCGTGGTCGGCGGCCAGCAGAAGCCCGCCGTGCGCATCCAGGTCGACCCCGCCAAGATGGCCAACATGGGCATTGAGCTCACGGATGTCGCGAGTGTCATCCAGACGGCGACCGTCGACTCCGCCAAGGGATCGATCAATGGCACACTGCACAGCTTCGCGATCTACGACAACGACCAACTCCTCACCGCGAAGCCGTGGAACAACGTCATCGTCGCCTACCGCAACGGTGCGCCGGTCCGCATCCGCGACATCGGACGCGCGGTCGCGGGGCCGGAAAACACACAGATGTCGGCCTACCAGAACGGCAAGCCGGGCGTCATCCTGATGGTCTTCAAGCAGCCCGGCGCCAACGTCATCGATACCGTACGGCAGGTGAAGGCCGTGCTGCCGCACGCGATGGCCTCGATCCCGCCGGGCATCAAGGTGAACCTGATCAACGACCGCACGATCACCATCAATGCATCGGTACATGACGTGGAATACACGTTGATGATCACCATCTCGCTGGTCGTGCTCGTGATCTTTCTCTTCCTGCGCAACGTCTGGGCGACGATCATTCCCGGGGTCACCGTGCCGCTCGCGCTCCTCGGCACCTGCGGCGTCATGTACCTGCTGGGGTACAGCCTGGACAATCTGTCGCTGATGGCGCTCACGATCGCCGTCGGGTTCGTGGTCGATGACGCCATCGTCATGCTCGAGAACATCTATCGGCACATCGAGGGCGGGATGACGCCCCTGCAGGCGGCTTTCAAGGGCGCCGGCGAGATCGGCTTCACGATCATGTCGATCAGCCTGTCGCTCATCGCCGTGTTCATCCCGCTGCTGCTCATGAGCGGAATCGTGGGACGCCTGTTCCGCGAGTTCGCGATCACGGTCACGCTCACCATCGCCGTCTCCGCCTTCGTCTCGCTCACCCTCTCGCCCACGATGTGCGCCCTCTTCCTGCGTGACGAGCGCCACATTCGCCACGGCCGGCTGTACGAGGCGAGCGAGCGCATCTTCCAGCGCTCGCTCGCGCTTTACGAGCGCGGCCTCGATTTCGTGCTCGCTCACCAGAGCCAGACGCTGGCGGTGTTCGTGGCGACCGTGGCGCTCGCCGGCGCTCTTTATGTCATCGAGCCCAAAGGCTTCTTCCCGCAGGAGGACACGAGCCTGATCAAAGGCATCACCGATGCCTCCCAGGACATCTCCTTTAATGAGATGAACCGGCGCGTGCAGCAGCTGATGAAGGTCGTCTCCAAGGATCCGGACGTCGCCAGCTCGATGGTGTTCCTCGGCGGCGGCCATCCGATGAACAACGGTTTCACCATGATCAGCCTGAAGCCCCGCGATGAGCGCAAGGCGAGCGCCGATCAGGTCATCCGCCGGCTGCGCCAGGAGATCGCCAAGGTACCGGGCGCGACGATCTACATGCAGTCGGCGCAGGACGTGAACGTCGGCGGACGGACCTCGCGCACGCAATACCAGTACACGCTCCAGGATGCGGATCTCGATGAGCTGAGCGAGTGGGCGCCGCGGATGCTGGCCGCCATGAAGAAGCTTCCCGAGCTTGCGGATGTCGCCTCGGATCAGGAGACCAACAGCACGCAGCTGAAGGTCGACATCGATCGTGATGCGGCGGCGCGGTTCGGCATCCCGATCTCACAGATCGACGATACGCTCTACGATGCCTTCGGGCAGGCCCAGGTGGCCCAGTACTTCACCCAGCTCAATGCCTACCACGTCATCCTCGAGGTCCCGCCAAAGCTGCAGCAGGACCCGAATACACTGCGCGAGCTCTACATCCGCTCCCCGCTCACGGGGGAGATGGTGCCGCTCTCCACCTTGGTGAGATTCGATACCCAACACGCCGCGGTGCTCTCGATCAATCACCAGAACCAATTCCCGTGCGTGACCCTGTCGTTCAATCTCGCGCCCGGCACCGCCCTCGGCCAGGCGGTCGATGCCATCCAGAAAGCCTCCGAGGCGCTGCGCCTGCCCGGCACGATCACGGCGAGCTTCCAGGGCACGGCCCAGGCCTTCCAGGCCTCCCTCGCGAGCGAGCCGTACCTGATCCTCGCCGCGATCGTGGTCGTGTACATTATTCTCGGCATGCTCTATGAGAGCTACATTCACCCGCTCACCATTCTCTCGACGCTGCCCTCTGCGGGAGTGGGGGCGCTGCTCATGCTGATGGCGTTCCATTTCGACCTGTCGATCATCGCGCTCATCGGCATCATCCTCCTCATCGGCATCGTGAAGAAAAACGGCATCATGATGGTCGACTTCGCGATCCAGGCCGAGCGCGAGGAGCACCTCTCCCCGGTCGACTCGATCCGCAAGGCCTGCCTGCTGCGCTTCCGCCCGATCATGATGACGACCATGTCGGCGCTGCTCGGCGCGCTGCCGCTCGCGCTCGGGCGCGGCACCGGCTCGGAGCTTCGCCAGCCGCTCGGCTACACCATGGTGGGGGGACTGCTCCTCAGCCAGACGCTCACGCTCTTCACGACCCCGGTCATCTATCTTTACCTCGACCGGCTGAACAACCGGCTGACGGCGTGGTGGCGCGGCAGCCATGGCGAGGAGGCCGCGGCGGTGGCCGTGGCGGCGCAGCCGGCGATCGAGACGCGCTGATGAAAATCCTCGTCGTCGAGGACAACGAGCGGGTGGCGAGATTCATCACCAGGGGGCTGACCGAGGCCGGCCACACCACCGATCACGCCGAGAACGGCCGCGACGGGCTCTTTCTCGCCGTCAGCGAGCGCTACGATGTCATCATCATGGATCGCATGCTGCCGGGCAACATCGACGGGCTCGCCATCATCGATGCGCTGCGCAGGGCCGAAAATCACACCCCGATCCTCATCCTGAGCGCGTTGGGCGAGGTGGACGAGCGCATCAAGGGTCTGCGCGCGGGCGGGGACGACTACCTCACGAAACCCTTCGCATTCGGAGAGCTGCTCGCGCGCATCGATGTCCTCAGCAGGCGCCAGCGGCAGGATGCGGCGCAGATCACCACGCTCGAGGTGGGGGATCTGCGCATGGATCTGCTCGCCCGCAAGGTCTGGCGCGGCCCGCGCGCCATCCAGCTGCAGCCGCGCGAGTTCAAGCTCCTGGAGTACCTCATGCGCCACGCCGGTCAGGTCGTGACGCGTACCATGCTGCTCGAGAACGTGTGGGATTATCACTTCGACCCGGAGACGAACGTCATCGACGTGCACATCAGCAAGCTGCGGCAGAAGATCGAAGCGCAGACCGAGCGGCAGCTTCTGAGGACCGTCCGCAATGCCGGCTACATGATCAGCGCCGAGCCGTCGGCCGCGGGCGCCGGCTGAGAGCCAACGAGCGCCCGTACCTCACATGCCTCGCCTCATCCGCTCCTCCGCCGCCACGCTCGCCATCGGCTACGTCCTGCTCGCCTTCGCGGCGCTGGTGCTGTTCGCCGCGCCGCTGCGCTATGCCTGGCAGGCGACCATCGATGACTTCCGCTTCGAGCTGCTGCGGGAGGACTCGCAGCGCCTCTCGTATGTCTTTGAGCTTCGCGGCCCGGCGGGGCTCGCCACCTTCATCGACGATCGCGTCGCCATGCACATCGCCGGCGAGCGGATGCTGCTCTTCGGCGCTCGCCACGGGCGCCCGCTCGCCGGCAACCTGACTGCCTGGCCCGAGAACACCCCCACCCGCGCCGGCAGCTACACCCTGCCCGTGAGTCTCGACGGCCGGCGCACGATGATCGCCCTGGTGCTGACGGCGCTGCCGGGCGGCTACCGGCTGCTGGTCGGGCGCGACGTCGATCGCTTCGCCCCCATCCAGCGGCGCTTCTGGTACGGGCTCGCCGCGGCGGTGGCGGTGCTCACGGTGGCCGGACTCATCGGCGCCGTCCTCATCCGCAAGGTGTTGCTGGCGCGGATTCAAAGCATCCAACAGACCGTCGCCGCGATCATGCGCGGTGATCTCAGCCATCGGCTCGAAGTACGCTCGCGGGGCGATGAGCTCGACACCCTGGCGCAGACGATCAACCGGCTGCTCGAGCAGATCGAGCAGCTCGTGCACGGCATCGCCAACGTCTCGAACTCGATCGCTCACGACCTGCGCACCCCGCTCGCGGAGCTGCGCTCGCGCCTCGAGGAGCTCTCGGTCACCCGCCCTGCCGCCGAGGAGGCGTTCGCCGAAATCGAGGCGGCCGTGGCCGACGTGGACGGCGTGATGCGCATCTTCAATGCCCTGCTGCGGCTTGCCGAGATCGATGCCGGGGTGCGCCGCTCGAACTTCATCCAGGCGGATGTCGCGGAGCTGCTCGCCCAGGCGGTCGAGTTCTATCTGCCGGCGGCGGAGCTCAAGGACCTCGCGCTCTCATTCCGCGACCCCGGTCCGGTGTGGGCCCGCTGCGATCCGGTGTTGCTCGCCCAGGCGATCAACAACCTCATCGACAACGCCCTGAAGTTCGCCGCCGCCGGCGGCCAGGTCGCGATCGAGCTGCTGCGGCCTGCTCCCGATTCGATCGCCATCGTCGTGGCGGACGATGGTCCGGGCATGCCCGAGGCGGACCGCGCGAAGGCCGCCCAGCGATTCTTCCGCGGCGATGTGAGCCGCGGAACACCGGGCGTGGGTCTCGGTCTGAGCCTCGTCGAGGCCATCGCCAAGCTCCACGGCGGCTGCCTCACGCTCTGCGACAATCATCCGGGACTGCGCGTGCAGATGCTCATCGAGCGAGGCGCGGCGCTCGCCGTCGCCGACCCGGGGTCGCGGCGTATCGATCTCGGCGGACCGCAGCACGATCTCGAGACCACCGCCTGAGCCGGTCAACCTGGCGCAGCCGCTGCTGCCGGCAGAAGTCACCCGGCAGGGCATCACGCCCCGCCCCTTCGGCGGGGCCCGAATCCCCTCAATAGTGGAATCGATAGCGCAGCTCGGCGTAGATCTGAAACGGATCATTCCAATGCAGGCCGCCGAAGGTCAGGCTGTTGTCGGTGAGCAGGTGGCGGTTGGTGAGGTTCAGCGCCGTGACCGAGCCCTGCAGATCCGGAGTGAAGTTACGCCCCACGGTGAGATCGAGGATGGCGTAGCTCGGCAGATGGCTCGGCGGCGCGTTGCCGTTGGAGAGCCCCGAGTTCACCGACAGGTTGGTGCCGAGGAAGAACCGGTCGGGCAGCTCGGCGTTGTAGCCGGCGTTCAGCGTATTGCGCTGATCGTGATCGAG
>JBAUOO010000038.1:0-2694 GCA_049579785.1 Steroidobacteraceae bacterium | reverse complement strand
CTTCGGTTCCAACCAGGTAGTGGATGTTACCGGCGCCGGGGACACCGTGATTGCGACCTTTACTGCCGCCCTTGCCGCCGGTGCGGACGCGGTCAGCGCGGCTAAATTGGCAAACTACGCCGGTGGCATCGTCGTCATGAAGCGCGGCACCGCAACCGTCAGCCGCGAAGAACTTTTAGCGGCACTGGAGTAGCCAAAGGGCTAAGGCGGGATGGCAGACCACCCCAACGCTGGAGAGCATTTTTGGGACGAATCGTCGAACGCGGACAGTTAGCGCAAGTGGTCGCCGGTTGGCGTGCAACCGGCGAGACGGTGACCCTCGCCAACGGCTGCTTCGATCTACTGCACGTCGGCCATGTGCGCTACTTGCGTGGGGCCAAGGCGCTGGGCGGCAAGCTGGTTGTCGCCATCAACTCGGACCAGAGCGTGCGCCATCTCAAAGGACCTGGGCGTCCCGCCATGCCGGAGCTGGAGCGCGCTGAAATTATCTCCGCCCTCGAATGTGTGGACGCCGTAGTGATCTTTGACGAGCCCGATGTCCGTGCCCTGATTCGCGAGATCAAGCCCAACGTCCAGGTGAAGGGAACCGACTACACCCGCGAGAACGTGCCGGAGCGCGATGAGGTTCTGGCCTACGGCGGACGCATCGAGATCGTAGGCGATCCCAAGGACCACTCCACCACCGAGCTATTGGGAAGAATGGGAAAATGATTTTCATGAGGCCGGAATTCTCAAATTTCACCGCACGGCAATGGAATCTCCGCCTCAATTTCTGTCTGGACCGACTTTGCGAATAAAGCCTGCCGATTCCCATCCAAAGCCCAAGGCGCTGGTGGTGCGCCTGGGAGCAATGGGCGATGTGCTGCACGCTCTTCCCGCCGTGGCCATGCTGCGCCGAGCCTTGCCCGAGGCGCGGATCGGCTGGGTCGTGGAGCGGCGTTGGCGCGAACTGTTGTGTGCCCCAGAGGTCGAACTCTCTGGCTCACGCGGCGCCGGACGTCCGCTGGTCGATGAAGTGCATCTGGTTGACACCCGCGGCTGGCGCAAACGCCTCCTCAATCAACAAACCAGGCGCGAGTTTCAGGCGGCCATCCAGGGCATGCAGGAGCGCGAATACGACGCCGCCCTCGACCTGCAGGGCGCCATTAAGTCGGCGGTACTCGCAAAGCTCTCCGGAGCCCGCGTTACCCTCGGTTTCCGCAAGCCTCGCGAGCGCCTGGCCCGCTGTCTCTACGATTCCCAGGTTGACGGCAGCCCCGCGCACGTAATCGAGCAGAATCTGGAACTGGTGCAGAACTGGTTGGAGGAGATCGGCCTGTCGCGCGCCACTTCGACTCTGCATCCTGGCACCGCCCTGCTGCCACGCGACAAAGCCAGTGAATCCCGCCTCGATGCAGTTCTCCAATCCAACGGACTGCTGCGCTCGCCGATTGCGATCCTCAACCCCGGTGCGGGTTGGGGCGCCAAACAGTGGGCGTCCGCGCGTTACGGAGAACTGGCCACCCGGCTCGCCGCCCGTGGTCTGCGTCCGGTCATCAACTATGGTCCCGGCGAGGAGGGCCTTGCGCGTGAAGCCGTAGCCGCCAGCGGCGGCAGCGCGGTGGCGCTGTGCACTTCTCTCAGCGAGCTGATGGCGCTGGCTCGCCGTGCACAACTCTTCATCGGCGGAGACACCGGGCCAATGCACCTGGCCGCCCTGCTCGGCGTAAAAACCGTTGCCCTTTTCGGTCCCACCGATCCCGCCAGAAACGGTCCTTATTGGGCGGGAACCCGGGTCCTGCGAGATCCCGCAAGCATCACCAGCTACAGCCACAAACGTGCTGAGGACGCAGGACTTGAGAAGATCACTGTCGCCCATGTCATGGCTGAAGTCGACGCGCTGCTGGACTGATTCCTGATCTTCGACCCAACCCATGCGTTAGTCGAATTCCTCCCTTCCCGATATACCCGTCCCAGCCTCTCCCGCCACCAATGCCGTAGAATACAGAAGCAGCTCCGCGCAAAAGGTAAGGGGTAAAGGTTTGGGTTTGGACTGGGGACGTGTCGCCAAAAGAATTCGTGTGCCGCTGGGATTCCTGTTTGCGGCGTTTTTCCTATGGCGGGCCCGGCCCGAATGGTGGTCGCTCGCAATCGGATCGGCCGTTGCTTTGGCCGGCGTCTGGATTCGCGCCATCTCCAGCGGCCATGTCAAAAAGAATGAGGAACTTGCGACCACTGGACCCTACGCTTACACGCGCAACCCCTTGTACTTTGGATCGATCGTAATTGCCGTGGGTTTTGCCCTCGCCTCGCTGCGTTGGGAGATCGCTCTGGCTCTGGTGTTCATGTTCGCCGCCATCTACATTCCGGTAATTCGTGGCGAAGAGCGCTTCCTTCGTGCGCATTTTGCAAATTACGCGGAGTACAGCGCCCAGGTGCCCAGGTTGCTGCCCCGGCTTCGCGCAGGCACTCAAGGCCGCTCCCGCTTCTCGCGCGAGCTTTACTGGAAGCATCGTGAATACAATGCCCTGCTCGGTACCCTGGCGGTGATTGCTGCCCTGGTGGCCTTAAAAGCAGCAAGGCCGATTTGGATGGCTCGCTAAGTGCGGATGCAAAACCTCAAACGAATACTGCTCGTGTCCCTTGTCCCAATCCTGGCCCCGATTCTGATGGCGCAGCAGGCATCAATCTCCGCCGGACCCAAGGCGTCTATCC
>JBAUOO010000037.1:0-19180 GCA_049579785.1 Steroidobacteraceae bacterium | reverse complement strand
CGCGAGCCGGGGCGGCGAGAGTCCCGTTTCATGCACCTCTTTGGCGGCGAGCCGATTGCGCAGGCTGCGGCGGAGGATGACGCGGCGCAAGGCGCATCTTCGGGCGCCGAGCGTGAAACGCTCCCGGCACGTGTGGCAAGACTGGAGGCGGAGTTGATGTCGCTACGGGCCGAGCTCCAGGGGCTCAAAGCGAGAGGGCAGTAGCATGACTTCATTTGACGGACCCGGCCCCGGCGTGACGGGGCACGGGGGTGCACTCATATGAGGATCATTGCCGTCACGAATATCAAGGGCGGAGTGGGCAAGACCACCACGGCCGTCAATCTCGCCTATCTGTGTGCGGCGAGCGGGCAGCAAACGCTGTTGTGGGATCTGGATCCGCAGGGCGGTGCGACCTACATTCTTGGGATCGATCCCAACGAGCATGAATTCGCATCGGCGAAAAGGCTGCTCGCGGGTAAGTATGAGGTTCCCGAACTGATCGTCGGGACCGGGTACTCGAACCTGGATCTTCTTCCGTCGAATCTTTCCTATCGAAAGTTCGACATCCATCTCAATGCCCGCAAGAAGCCCACCGAGCGGCTGCTGAAGATAAGCCGTTCGCTGCGCGAGACCTACGAAGTGCTGTTTCTGGACTGCCCGCCGGGCATTTCGCTGCTGTCGGAAAATGTGCTGCACGCCGCCGACGTCGCGATGGTGCCGTTGCTTCCCACGCCATTGTCGCTACGCATGTTGGTCCAACTGCGGGACTTCATCGAGACCCAAGGGTGGCCGGATCTGCTACTGCTGCCTTTTTTCTCGATGGTCGATATCCGTCGCTCCCTGCACTGCGAGCTGATGGCGAATACGCGCAAGCAGTTTCCCGGCATTCTCGATACGCAGGTGCCGTACTGGAGTGAAATCGAGCGAATGAGCGTGCGCCGGGCACCGTTGCCGGTCTTCTCCCCCGGCGGCATCGCAACCTCCATCTATGCGGCACTGTGGCGGGAGCTGTCCGAGCAAATGGGGATGCTCGCGCAACGCCCTTGATGGCGATCGCCCGCACGGACCTCGAGCCGTCCGCCTGCGAGGCCGTTACGCAAGCCTGATGTAGGCGCTGTAGGGCGCCCCGCGGATCGCCGTGAACGGGGCGAAGCGCACACCACCGGCCTGCCAGTAGCCATCCTCCGCACGCCTCACGCTCAACAGCTGGCTGCGGCTGAGCTTCGGTTGCTGCGCCAGCGCGAACAGCACCTGCGGGCCGCGCACGAGCGCCACGACCTCGGGATGATGCGCGTTGATCGGCGCCAGCCGTACCGGCATCGGCAGATCCAGATCGATCTGATCGCCGTCCTTCCAGGTGCGCTCGATGATGGCGAATCCCAATCGGATCTGCACCGGTACCAGCCCGCCGTTCACCCGCAGCCTCGGCGCGCCGCCATCCAGATGCGACCATCCGGGGATGCGCAGGCGCAGGGCGAATCGCGCATCGCGGCTCGCCTTGAGGTCCAGATGCGCGTGACCGTCGTTGGCGTAGTCGCCGCTTTGCACGAGCGCGAGCCGGGTGCCCCCGGGCGCCCTCCAGCGGCCGGTGGACGGTGTGTAGAGGTTGACGTACACGCCCTGCGGGTCGCGGAAGTAGATCAGCACGTGGTAGTCGGCGGCGACCTGCGGCAATGTGCCGGAGCAGCATGGCCAGCGATCCGGGAAGTAGGTGCGCGAGCCCTTGAAGTTGTAGTCCGAATAATAGAATGCGTGACCGTCGTCCTCGAGTCTCTTCGCGCCCAGCACCGTGTTGAGGAAGACCTCCTCCATGCTGTCGCCGTAGCGAGCGTCGCGCGTGATGCGCAGCAGATAGCGGGTGAGCTTCAAGTGCGCGTAGCTCCCGCAGGGTGTTTCGAAACCGCGGTGCGTCGTGGTGAGCGTGGTGTACAGGTCGTCGCTGTCGGGCTTGCGGAAATACTCCTCGGGGCCCCAGCCGCCTGTGGCGAAGCTCTGGGCGGCAATCATCGCGAAGCCGTTGCGCGCGGCATCCAGATGCATGCGGCTGCCGGTGGATATGTAGGCCTGCGCCGCGGAGTTGAGGGCGTTGGCGTAACTGTAGGCGTGATGGTCCGGCAACACGTTCACGCCCGCCGCCAGCGGCGCAAAATAGGTGTCATCGAGCAGGAAACGCTGCGCCAGCGGCAGGTAACGCCGCCCCGCCCGACGCTGCCACGCCAGGAACAGGTTCTCGCCGAGCGTGTAGCTCTCGTCCATCAGATACCAGCCGGAGGTGCTTTCACCGATCGACTGCCGCCAGTGCTTCTGCGGCTCACCGCGGTCGAGCGCACGCGGCGGCAGATGCGGCTCGGCCACGTCGGTCGTGCGGTCGAGGAGCGGGAACGCGGACTCGAGGCCGCAATAGGAGTGCGCGTCGATCAGCCCACACACGATCTTGTCGTAGTTGTAGGCCGGAAACGGGAAGTTCGCGTAAAAGCGCCCGGAGATGGCCGGCTCGTAGGCCGCGAGTATTTGCCCGACCTTGACCCTGGCGGCCGCATGGCCGGACGCCGCGTAGCCGCGCGCGAGTGCCGAGATCCACTGGCCGAACGCATGTCCGGGCGCGAAGCCGTGTCCGCCGTAGGGATCCTTGTTCTGCGCGCGAACGGCATCGGAAACCAGGTCGTACCAGCCACCCATCTCGGGCCCGGGCGCACTCAGGCGGGCGCGCAAGCGATAGGGTTTGAGCAGGGAGTCGATGTTCATCCGCAGCATCACGCGCTGGGTGTGCTCGAACTGCTCGTGCGCCAGGCCCGGCGCCAATCGCACCTCGCCGTAGCCGAATTCCTCGAGCAGGTCCGTGGGCGCCGATGCGCGCGGAGTCGCACTCTTCATTGCTCGCGCGCTGACGGGCAGCGCGTAGCCGGACATCACCAGCCAGGAGGCGCTCTTGAGGAATTCGCGGCGCGAATTGGCAGGAGAAGAAGCGTCGTCGCCCATGCAAAACGGCTCAGGTTAACGTCGGATCGAATTCAAAGCATTCTATACCCGTAGCCGAGGGTGCCCAAACCTTGGCTGCGAGGCCGGCTGGAAGCGCCTGGAGCGATGTGCCCGCACCAACAGGAGCCCTGCGGTCTCGGTTGATCCAGAGCGGGAAGCAGTTTCAGTCAGGCGCTCGAGAATGCGAGACGAGGCACGGAGCGCCAAGAGCCGCCTGGGCCCGTGGCGCCCCGTGGGTGGCTCGTCAGGGAGTCTGCACTTCGACCTTCCGCCGACGAAGCGCCGCGCGCTTCGGAATGCGGACCGTGAGCACGCCGTCCTTCAGGCTTGCTTCGATCTTCTCGGTCTCGAGCTCACCGCTCAGCGAGAAGCTGCGGCGATAGAGGCTCGAGCGGATGTCCGCATAGAGCGCTTCCGCCTTCCCCGAAAGCTCCAGCTGCACGTGACCCTCGACGATGAGGCTGTTGCCGTCGATGCGCAAATTGAGGCGATCCTTCGCCACGCCGGGCATGTCGGCGCACAAGGTAATGCCGTCCTTGTCCTCCCAGATGTCCACCGGGGGATGGATCGGCGTCTCACCGGCCTGCCCACGTTGCGCGGCGGGGCCGGACCCGCCCTCTGTCGCGGCGGTGGCGCCGCGCTCGGTAACTTCGGTGTTGGTAGCCATGTGAGCGACCTCCGCTTCGTTCATTGGATTTTGATCTGCCGTGGCCGGGCGGACTCGCGCCGCTCGATGCCGATCTGCACGATGCCGTCAACGTACTTCGCCTGCACCCGCTCGGGGTCGATGTCCTCGGGCAGGCTGATCACCCGCCGGAACTCGCCGCCGAAGCGCTCCTGGCGATAGTAGTTCGCCTCCTCCTCGACCCTGATCTCCCGCTTGCCGGACACCGTGAGCAGGTTCTGCTGTATGGCAATGTCGAGGGTCTTGGGGTCGATCCCTGGGGCGAAGAGGTAGATGTCGACCCGCTCGGGCGTCTGTCCGACATTGACCGCGGGGAAACTGCCCCGGGGGAGCGACCGGATGCCTAAGGGGGAGTTAAAGCTACCGAAAAGCTCGTCCACCTCCTGCTGCCATCGCCAAAGCTCGTCAAAGACCGAGCTCGGCACACTCGAGGGAATACCGAACATATCAGCACCTCCTATCGGTTCGATGAGCCGCTTGGGCGCGCTGAAACCTAAGGACGGGCGGGGAAAATTCAAGGGGGCGCCCGGGGGCTGCGCGCCGCCGGGGCCTGCTAGGTAGATTTTCGGATTGTCACGCGCGGCACTCGTGCCGAATGCTCTGCGCACCTGCCCGTGGCGCCTTTTTCTGTCCATGGGAGCTCTCGCGCTCGACGGATTCACGTTCACGGTCGGCGGCACGGCCGCGATGGATGGAAAGACACATGCCCGAACCGGTCACATTCGATCAGTTGCCGCTAATTGACCTCTGGCAGAAGCTGCAGAGCTCGCCCGAGGGACTGAGCGCGCAGGAAGCGGCCCGGCGTCTTGAGCAGTACGGCTACAATGAGCTGCCCGAGGAGAAGGCCAACCCGCTCCTCAAGTTCCTCTCTTATTTCTGGGGGCCGATCCCGTGGATGATCGAGATTGCGATCATCCTCTCGGCTCTCGTGCGGCACTGGCCAGACTTCTACATTATCCTGGTGCTGCTCGTCATGAACGCGATCGTCGGCTTCTGGGAGGAGTACCAGGCCGCCGGCGCTATCGCCGCGCTCAAAGCGCAACTGGCGCTGCGCGCCCGTGTGCGGCGTGGCGGGAGCTGGACGATGCTCGCGAGCCGGGAGCTGGTCCCCGGAGATCTGATTCGCGTGCGCATCGGTGACATCGTGCCGGCGGATGCGCGAATTCTCGAGGGCGACCCGATCGAGGTCGACCAATCCGCCCTGACCGGGGAGTCGCTTCCCGTGACGCACGCTTCTGGGGAAACGGTGTACTCGGGCTCGATCGTCAAGCGGGGCGAGATCGACGCGCTGGTTTATGGCACCGGGCGAGACACCTACTTCGGCAAGACTGCCGGCCTCGTGCAGGAGGCACACACGGTAAGTCACTTCCAACGTGCGGTGCTCAAGATCGGGGACTACCTGATCCTGATGGCGCTCGCCATGGTGGCCCTGATCCTGGCAGTGGCACTGTTGCGTGGCGACCGGATGTTGCGGACGCTCGAATTCGTCTTGGTGTTGACCGTCGCGGCGATCCCGGTGGCAATGCCCGCCGTACTCTCGGTGACGATGGCGGTGGGCGCCCGAACTCTCGCACGCGCAAAGGCCATCGTGAGCCGCCTCGTCGCGATCGAGGAGCTCGCCGGAATGGACCTCTTGTGCTCGGATAAGACCGGTACCTTGACGCAGAACCGGCTGACCCTCGGCGCGCCTTTTGCCCTCGAGGGGGTGCCCGCGGAGGAGATCATTCGCTGCGCGGCGCTCGCGTCCCGGCTCGAGGATCAGGATCCGATCGATCTCACCGTCCTGGGCGGCACCGGCGCATCGGGGCAGGATGCCCGCTTCAAGGTGCTCCACTTCCAGGCTTTCGACCCGGTGAGCAAGCGCACGGAAGCCACCCTGGCCGACGAGCACGGCGCGACTTTCAAGGTGAGCAAGGGTGCCCCGCAGGTCATCCAGGCGCTGCTCGGCGGGGCTTCGGCCGCAACGGCGCCCGTACAGCACGCGGTGGAGGAATTCGCTGCCAGGGGCTTCCGCTCGCTCGGCGTAGCGCGCACCGATGCCAACGGTGTCTGGCGCTTCCTCGGGGTCCTGCCTCTGTTTGATCCGCCGCGGGAGGATTCGAAGGCGACGATTGCGACCGCCAGACAGATGGGCATAGCCGTGAAGATGGTCACGGGTGATCAGGTCGCGATCGGCCGTGAGATCGCCCGCCAGGTGGGCCTCGGCAGCAATATCCTCGATGCCAAGCTGCTCGAGGAGGCGGAACTGCACCCAGGCACGCAGCTTGACGAAGCCATCGAGAAGGCCGATGGGTTCGCGCAGGTCTTCCCCGAGCACAAGTATCACATCGTCGAAGTGCTGCAGCGCCGTGGGCACATCGTCGGCATGACCGGCGATGGGGTGAACGATGCGCCCGCGTTGAAGAAGGCCGATGCCGGGATTGCCGTCTCCGGGGCAACCGATGCCGCCCGTGCCGCCGCCGCCATCGTGCTGCTCACACCGGGACTGACGGTGATCATCGATGCCATCAAGGAGAGCCGCAAGATCTTCCAGCGGATGAACAGCTACGCGATCTACCGGATCGCCGAGACCATTCGCGTCCTGCTCTTCATGACGCTCTCGATCGTGGTGTTCAACTTCTACCCGGTTACGGCGGTCATGATCGTGCTGCTGGCGCTCCTTAACGACGGCGCCATCCTCTCGATCGCCTACGATCGCGTTCGCTACTCGAATCGGCCCGAGGCGTGGAACATGCGCCGAGTCTTGGGCGTTGCTACGACCCTGGGAGTGACGGGGGTCATGTCCTCCTTTCTGCTCTTTTATCTGATGGAGCGGGTGTTCCACCTTGGACGCGACGTGATCCAGACCTTCATGTATCTGAAGCTCTCGGTAGCGGGGCACTTCACCGTCTTCCTGGCGCGGGTCCGCAGGCCGTTCTGGTCGATTCGGCCATCGTGGCTGCTGCTCGGGGCGACCGTGGGTACGCAGATCGTGGCGACGCTCATCGCGGTTTTCGGCATCTTCATGCCCCCGATCAGCTGGCGCTGGGCGGGGCTCATTTGGCTGTATGCCGCGCTATGGTTTCTGATCGGCGATCAGGCCAAGCTCCTCGCCTACCGCATCCTCGATCCGCAACAGGCCTCCGTGCTCCCCGGCTTCAAAGCCGAAGTCCGTACCGATTAGGACAGGAGAGGCCCTCAAAGAGTATCGCCCGGATTCTCCGGCAGACTCACCCGCCAATTGTCGGCGGCAGGGTGTCGGTTGATCCAGGGTGGCAGATTCATCAGAAAATAGCTGCTCAGAGCCTGTGCCCAGGGCTCGTACAAAGCCCGAAGCTGGTCCAACTCCGCTCTTGACACCTGTTGCGTGCGCAGGGCGGTACGCCTCTTGCCGATCAGCCGACAGAGCTCGCCGAAATCCGCCTCGCTGAGGCGATCCGGAATGTGCGTGGGGCGGCCGATCCGGAAGATGGCTGCAGTGTGCACCAGCGCGTGTCGGGCCGCGGCAAAGGTAAATTCAGCCTGACGCTTGAGGTCTTCGGACCCGCCCAACATCGCAAGGGCTTACATCTGTTACCGTGGTCAAGGCGGCCAGCCAGGATTGGTTCATGTGCTGGGAGCGATAGAATGCCAGCATGGGATATGACAGATGGCCCTCGAGAAGATCGAGCGCCCACTCCTCCCACTCTGCCAAGCGTTGCTCGAGCCGGGCAGGATCGCTTCCGCGACGCAGAATGAACTGCACCGCCGACGGCGGCGTGCCTGCCCGAGCGTCAAGCAGCAGGATGCGAAGCTCGCGGCTCGAGAACGACTGATAGAGGACGGGTAGATAGCCGATCACCAGCCCGAGAAAGCTGAATCCGAGTCCCGCCTCGAGCACCATGAGGTACTTCCCGGCGAGCGAGCGCGGCTCCTCGAAACCCAACGTGAAGAATGATGCGGCGCTGAAATACATCTCGTGCAGGAAGCTCGCCTCGGAAGAGGGCGACACCGTATTGACGGACCACTGCAATGCAGCGAAGGCCAGAATCAGGCCGCCTGCGCACAGTCCCATGAGCAACAGCAGGGAAAGCGGCCCATAGAGGCCGATATAGCGCTCACGGCTGCGCTCCGAGCGGATGAGCCGTGCGAGCGCAGCGGCCGGTAGCCAACTGAAATGATAGAAGTGACCGGTGAGACGGGGCAGCCGGCGCGACTGGCGTGCGACGACCACCGTCTGAAAGGCATCGGCGAGCACCGTGACCGTCAGAGCCACTCCCAAGAGTCCGACAATGAGGTGTATCAAAATGGTCCTCTCGCGGGCCTCGCCCGGTGCCCTTCCCGTTCAGGGCATCATTCGGAGGCGCGCACGAGCAGGATCGGCACAGGCGTGTGTCGCAGGATGTATTCCGCGTCGCTGCCCAGGAGCAGACGCCGCACGCCACGGCGCCCGTGCGTTCCGCATACGATGAGATCGGCGGGCCATTCTCGCGCGCGTTGCACGATGCAGGCGCCCACGCACGACAATCAGATGCTTCATGGCGACCTTGAGCGCAATTGGACACGCAGCAACGCAGTTCCCCTCGGCATAATCGGCATGTGAGGCCACGGATTTCCACGGGCATGCGTATCAATGCGGATGCGCGAGGCGAGGCTCGTGCGCTATTGGTCCACGCCCGAATCCCCAAAGACCGCTCGCGGATGCGCCTCTGTCGCGGCGCGCGATCTCGAGATATTCCGATGAAAAGCGAACACCAGGACACTCTGGCTTCACTGCGGCAGCTGGCGCTCGACTTGCGCTGGTCCTGGAACCACGCAGCCGATGAAGTGTGGAGGCGACTCGAGCCCGATCTCTGGTCGCGCACCCATAATCCCTGGGTCGTTCTGCAGACAGTCTCGCGCAAGCGCCTCGCGGAGCTGCTCACCGACTCGACGCTGCGCGAGAAGATCGAGGGGCTCGAGGAGAGGCGACGCGATGCAGTGGCGGCGCCTGCATGGTTTCATCAGACTCACGCCGGTGCAGATCTGAAGAGGATCGCCTACTTCAGCATGGAATTCATGCTGAGCGAGGCACTGCCCATTTATGCGGGCGGCCTCGGCAACGTCGCCGGCGATCAGCTCAAGGCCGCGAGCGACCTCGCCGTACCGGTCATCGGACTTGGGCTCCTTTACCAGCAGGGGTATTTCCGCCAGCTCATCGGCCGCGACGGCGAGCAGCAGGCTCTCTTTCCGTACAACGATCCGGGACAGTTGCCGGTGACGCCGCTTCGCCAGGCGGACGGAGAGTGGCTGCGCATCGCGCTTGCGTTTCCGGGCGGTCCGCTTTGGGTGCGCGCTTGGCAGGTGCAGGTGGGGCGACTCCATCTATACCTGCTCGATAGCAACGATGCGGCGAACCTTCCGCTCTACCGCGGGATCACGAGCGAGCTCTATGGCGGCGGGGCGGAGCTGCGTCTGCAGCAGGAGATCATTCTCGGCATCGGAGGCTGGAGGCTCCTCGCGGCGCTGGGGGTTGCGCCGGAGGTCTGTCATCTCAATGAGGGTCATGCGGCACTTGCCGTCCTGGAACGCGCGCGGTGCTTCATGAAGGAGAGCGGGCAGCCCTTCGATACGAGCCTCGCGGTCACTCGCGCGGGAAATCTCTTCACGACCCACACGGCAGTCAGTGCCGGCTTCGACCGCTTCGCGCCGGAGCTGATCGAGCAGTACCTGGGACAGTACGCGCGTGCCGAGCTCGGTGTGCCGCTCGCGCGGCTGCTCGCGCTCGGCCGAGCCAATGCACGCGATGACGGGGAGGCGTTCAACATGGCATACCTCGCCCTGCGCGCAAGTGGCGCGGTGAACGGTGTCAGCCGGGTTCACGGAGAGGTGAGTCGTGCCATCTTCGCGCCGCTTTTCCCGCGCTGGCCGCTGCCCGAGGTGCCCGTGGGTCATGTGACCAACGGCATCCACACCCCGAGCTGGGACTCCCCGGAAGCGGATGCGCTCTGGACGAGTGCGTGTGGGAAGGACCGCTGGAAGGGCGATCTCAAGGAGGTGGAGAAGGCTGTCCGTCGCGTATCGGATGTTGCGCTCTGGAGGTTGCGGGCGACGGCGCGCCGTGCCCTCGTCGAGTTCACGCGCGAGCGGCTGTCGTGGCAGTTGACGACCTCTGGGGCGGGTGCCGAAGCGTCCGCGCAGGCGATGCAGGTCTTCGATCCGGAGGCATTGACTCTCGGCTTTGCGCGTCGATTCGCAACCTACAAGCGGCCGAATCTGCTGCTACACGATGCGGAGCGACTGGTGCGTATCCTGACCCGCAAGGATCGCCCGGTGCAGCTCGTCATCGCGGGCAAGGCGCACCCGGCGGATGGCCCCGGGCAGGCGCTGATTCGCGAGTGGGTGCAGTTCGTGCGCCGTCCGGATGTGCGCCTGCGCGCAGCGTTTTTGAGCGACTACGACATGCTGCTCACCGAGCATCTCGTGCAGGGAGTGGACGTCTGGATCAACACTCCGCGACGGCCCTGGGAGGCCTGCGGGACGAGCGGCATGAAGGTGCTGGTCAACGGGGGCCTGAATCTCTCCGAGCTCGATGGCTGGTGGGCCGAGGCCTATGGCGCCGATGTCGGCTGGGCGCTCGGTGACGGCAAGGAACACGGTGAGGATCGGGCGTGGGATGCTCTCGAGGCTTCGCGGCTCTACGAGCTTCTCGAGCGGCAGATCATTCCCGAGTTCTACGCGCGCAACGATCAAGGCGTGCCGCAGGCCTGGATCACACGTATGCGCGAGAGCATGGCGCGGCTCACGCCGCAATTCTCGGCGAACCGGAATGTTCGCGAGTACGTCGAAGGGTGCTACCTCCCGGCTGCGAGGGCCTATCGGCGGCGTGCGGGTGGCGGCGGCGCCGCCGGCAGCGGGATCGTCAAGCGGCTGCAGGCGCTTGAAGAGGGGTGGCCGACGCTGCGCTTTGGCCGCTTCATCACCGAGACCCGCGAGGGCGGTCATCGATTCACGGCCGAGGTTTACCGAGGCGCTCTGGATTCGGGGGCGTTTCGCGTGGAGCTCTACGCAGAACCGCTCGAGCGCAGCCCCGCATCTTGCATCGTCATGGCGCGTGACGAGGGGCTCTCGGGCACAGCGGGTATGGACATCTACCACGCAGCGGTGGCCGCGGAGCGGTCGATCTCGGACTACACGGCGCGCATCATTCCTGCGGATGCGGAATTCGCCGTGCCCCTCGAAGCGCCCTACATCCTGTGGGAGCGATGAGGGCGGCTCAGATGGGACCTGCCGCGCCCGGCACTGGCGCACCGTCCGAGAAGATCGCGGGCGTCAGGGTACGGGCGCCCACTAAGCGCCTGGCTGGGCGGAAAACACCGCGTCGATCTGCTTCTGCGCAAGCAGCCAGTCCTCCACCTCCCGGCCATGGCCGAAGCCGCGTTGCTCGGCAATGTAGTACGCTGCCTCCGCGATCATCGTGCGGCGCATTTTGCCGTGTAGCTAACCATGGTGGAGTATTCCTGATGAGCTGCGCAATACTCACCTCGGCGGGGAGGCGCTTCCAATAGGTACTTATCGCGAGCTTGGCACCAGGCCGATCGCGGCAACTTCAGCGCTGAAGCTGCGACCGTTCGCGGTCCTGCTCTGGTGCGCCATCGTGGCCGGCTGCGCCAGTAATTTCTCCGCTGCGCTCGTTGGTATGTTGGTGCCGGGGGCGCGAGGTCCAATGTCGGACATCCGTGTACGCAACGCATCGAACGTCGCGCTTCGAGACGTTATTGTTGGAGGGATTCACTACGGGGACATCGGTGCGGGCCAGATCACTGACTACAGGTCCTGGGGGCCTGCCTACCCACACCCAATAGTGCGGTTTGAGATGGGTGGAATTCACCTGCGGCAAGCACCGATATACCATTTCGGTGAGACTCGCCTCGGCGCCGGAAGATTTACCTACGTCCTGACCGTTGCGAGACCGAAGTCCAAGAGTGACTTTATCGTTACCGTCGTCAAGGACCCGGGTCTGCCGTCCACCAGTCGTTGGAGCGGACCGTGACACGTGGTAAAAGAACGTGGCCGCCGGCATTCGCTTCTTCGTGCGCACGCGGAGTGCGACCGGAGCTGCGTGGCGCGGCCGCGTACGGCCGCCCGCGGATTGGGAACGCCGCCGGATGCGCGAGTATACCGAAGGCGGCTATGCTGGATAGCATAGCGGGGGCCGGGCACCCTGGGTCCGCAGAACAATAGCGAGAAGAATCATGTCTGCATTCATGCGCAGGTTCATGGCTTGTTCACGACACATCGGGCCGCTGGGTTGTGCTGCTCTTTTAACGTCGGTGTTGTCGCCCGCGGTTTACGGCCAGGACATCCATCTACGGGCAGTTCGGATACCCAATCGGCTCAGCTATTGGTCGCAGTCCCATTTCGTGGAGATGGTGCCCCCGGTGAGACTCACGGAGGACAAATCGATTGATGAGAGGATCATGGTTTGGCTGCGTATTCCGGCGGACCGGAAAGTCCAGGTACAGTGGCTCGCGAACGAAAAGCGGTACACGTTGGGGTTCCCGCCGCGCACCGTGGCCGATCGAATCGATGGCGGGGAGAATCAGAAACAGGCGATGTTCACGGTCAACGGCATCGCTGATGTCCGTGGCGCGAGAATTGGTGCCGACGGAAGAACGTGGTGGCACGATTACGAACCGGTGCCCGGGAAGTCTTCCAGATGGCTCAGGGGCTATGAATGGCTGCGCACGGGGTCGGTGGGCGACAATCTCGCCGCCGACGGTTTGATCAAACTCTACTATCCGGGGGCGCCAGCCAAAGCCAAGCAGGAAATGGCGCTGTTCCGCGCGCTCAATCAGTGCGGTGCCTGCCACCGGCCGGACCGGCCGGTGCCAACGACCGCGGCGTCAGACGGTGACTCACAGCCTGAGACTGACGCGGATGGTTTCTATCAGCCGATCACGGTGCTGACCGACACCATGACGCTGGTAAACGACCGACCTTGGGACCTGGACGTAGGCGATCCCTACATTACGGTCTGGTGCGGTCGGCACAAAGCGAAGCTCACAACCCGAGGTGACTTCTATCGACGCTACACCTGTCCCGATCACCTCGTGCCGGTCGGCAAGCTCGACATGGCTGCGGCGCTCGAGCGCAAGGACGCTCACGCCCTGAAAGTCTGCGCGGCGAGGAAGTACCTCTACGAGCACATGACCGATCAAGGGCGCAAGGCTTTCGGCCGCGGTTTCAGGGAATGTTCCATCCGCTGATGCCAAGCCGGCTCGCGATTTCTCAACATCGTTGCGGATACCATCGATCGCGACAAGACCGTTTCTCGGGATATATGAATGACTACTCAGCGGCTTCGGGCGCACCGGTTTAGAATGCGCACACCTCGGAGGCACCCATGACCAACTTGCGCAGCGTTGCCATGCAATCACGGCACAGGAGTCGTTTATGTCAGCGGTTCTGATCGGTGCGATTGCCGGCGTCGTGCTCTCCATGACCACTGGCTATGCAATCACGGGCTGGGCCTTTCACGGCTTTCAGGCTAGTATCGTGACACGTTAATTACGAAACATAGTGACGACAGAGCTTCCGATCCGCGTCCCGACGGGTAAACGTCCACTCGATGCCGCATCGAGCGGCGTTGCGTCGTCTCTGCCATGCGGCGACCTCCGCAGCCAAGGTGATCTGGTTGGCGGCGCAGCGCGCGAGGCATTGTCGCTCGAGGATGCCGATCTCGATCTCGGCCATGTTCAGCCAACTGGCGTGGGTCGGGGTGTAGTGGAATTCGATCCGACGCAGTACGCTGGCGGCGGCCTTATTGAGCGTCGCATAAATAATGCAATGGTCAATGCAAAAAAGGGGGCAGCTCGGATTGGAGCACGCAACCGCGCAGCGTGGCTTGGGAGCCGGCGGTCTTGCGCAAGCTGCTGAGCAGTGCGCGCCCGAGATCGTAGATATCCTCAGGTCTTCCATTGGCCAAGGGAAACTTGGCGGCGTGCCAGGCCGCTTCGACGGGGTTGAGTTGGGGAGCGTAGGCGGGCAGTCGCTCGAGATGGAGTCGCGGATATTTGCGCAGCAGGTCAGTCAGCGGCTTCGGGTCGTGGATGGAAGCGTTGTCCCACACGATGATTACGTGGCCGCGCAGATGTCGCAGCAGATGCCACAGGAAATCGTACACCTCCTCCTGGGAGATGTTCTTGGCGTGCATTCCGAAATACAGCCCGAGACGACGTCTCTTGGGACTTATCGACAGCCCGCCGATCACCGAGATGCGATCGCGGCGATAGTAATGACGAATGATCGGTGTCTGTCCGACCGGCGCCCAAGTGCGCCGCACGGGCGGGATCATCATGAAGCCGGATTCGTCGACAAAGACGAGGTGGGCACCCAACCGCGTAGCGTTTTTTTTACCTGCGGCCACCGCTTGCGCTTCCAGTCCTCGATCTTCTCCTCGTCGCGCTCGAGCGCGCGGCGCTCGGGTTTCTGGCAACTGAAGCCAAGTTCGTGGAGGAGCCGGGCCACATGACTGCGGTGGAACTGTACTCCGCAGTGTCGCTCGATAAGGCTGCCCACGCGTCGCGTGGTCCACAGCTCCGTGTTGAAGCCGTTGGCCATCGCTCCCTTGAGCAGCAGCTTGACGATTTTCCGACGCTGTCGATCCGTCAACGTCGTCGGTCGACCTGGAGAGAAATGCACCTTCAGGGCTTCCTCCCCGCCGCTCTCGCGCGCATCACGCCAGCGCATCACCGAACTCGGGGCCACCTCGAGAATGCGGCCGACCTCATTGAGCGAGAAGCCTTCCTCCAGCAGGTGCAGCGCTTGGTGACGGCGTGCTTCGATTACTTCAGCAGGACCCCTCGGTCGCGGCATGGACGTGCTCCCCTTGAGGAACTCTGCCCATTATTGCATTATTTATGCGACAGTCAATAACACCGAGTACTTCCTCGAAGCTGCTGCGCAGGTGGGTGTTGAGGTTGTCGAGGACCAGATGAACCTTGCGTACGCGCGAGTATCCGCGGCGCAGCATGCGGCAAACAAAGCCGACGAAGTCGGCCTTGGTGCGCCGCTCGGTGACCTCGGTATGGCGACGGTTCCCGCAGGGCTCGACGGCGACAAAGATGTTGCAAGTCCCGGCGCGCTCGTACTCGTAATCCTGCCGCAGCAGGAAGCCGCCGGGTTTGGCGGGCAATGGACGACGGGTCTCGCGCAACAGCTGCTTGCTCTTCTCGTCCAGACAGATCACGGGCTCCCGTGCATCGTACGGACGAGCATAGAGTTCCAGCAGTTCGTACATGCGTCGGCGGTACTCCAAGGTGATCTCGCCAATGCACCACATCAGCTTGCGCCAGGGCTTGAGGAGGTTTTTTTTAGAACCCGGCGGATGGTCTCGCGGCTGATCGACTTCATTCCGGGGTGGCGCCGAGCGGCCTCCGTGAGCAGCGCGATGGTCCAGCGCTGCGCACCAGGGGGTGGGGCCGAGCAAGCCAGCGCCGTTATTTGCGCTTCGGCATCCGCCTCGTATCGCTTCGGCTTACCCGGCCGGGCCTCATCGTGCAGCGCAAAATCCAGGCCGCCCTCCAGATACGCCGTGCGCGTGCGCCAGATCGCCGTACGGCCGACGCTCAAGACCTGCATGATCAGCGGCTCGGGAAGGTTCTGGTCGAGCGCCGCCAAGATGTGCGCCCGGTTGAACTCACGAGCCCTGTGCAGACCCTTGGAACGAAACTCATCCACGATCCGACGGTCCTGCTTGCTCAAACTCAGTTCGGTCTGTCGCATACCTGATGCCTCGATGTACCCCAGGTATGCGCATTCTACATGTTCCGATATTTACGTGTCACGATACTAGGACGCCGGACACATGGCGCTCGGAGTCGTGGCGCCAGCACGCCATGGCGGTGTTGCTGTATGGGCTCGCCGGTATTGCCATCGCATCCTTGTTTGAACTGACCGGGGCTCCTCCGCTCGGCCCCAGGATGGGGACGTTCATCGGCAGCCTCGTAGGGGTGGTCGCGTGCTGTCTGTTGATGCAGGCTCTCTACGTGCGCTGGCATCCCCTGTTCGTCGTCGGCCTCGTGCTCGAGTGGCTGGTGTTCGTAACCGGCGTGGTGCTCGCCTGCGCGCTTTGGGCGCATCCGCCCTAGGCGTTGTGCGGCAGTGCCGTAGAGCCGACGAATTCGGATTAACTCCGATGACGGTTCGAGCACCTCCGCCCGGTTCCCTGCAGCGCGGGGTTAGACGTGCCCGGGTCTCCGCGGTCCCTGCTTCGTCGACGTCGACTTGATGACCATGAGCGTCGAGCGGGTCTTCGGAAAGGTAACCCCGGAGCGCTTGATCGCGGCCTTGAGTAGTGCCTGGATATCCGCGTGATCGAGATCTGATGCCGCCTTGATGGTTACGCTGCGTACCTTGGCGCCGGAGCCCTTGAGAAGGCCTTTAGGATCGGGGAGGGACTTGTCGAAGTACAGCTGGATCCGGCGCGGAGAGATAGCAATGGCGACGATGGCCTCGTAGCCGCGCTCGGACATGCTGAACGCCACCACGAGCGAGTTGGAGTACTCGTAAACGAGCTGATAAGAGCAAGGGATAGCGCGGCGAATCTTGGGCAGACACCGCTTTACCAGCGCGACGATCTCGGGGGAGAACCGCGATAGGAACGCGGAAAACTGCGCGTTGGGGCTAGGCTTGCGAGTGGTCATGACTTGAGTCTTCCTCAAGAGAAGTGGGTACGCCCGACGCTCGCGCCCGGGGTGACGAGAAGTTCGTCCAGTTGCTCGAACGCCTCGCCAAACCCACTTGTGCTCCCAGAGGCGATTGCGCCGTCAAGCGCTTCCTTCGAGGGATAGAGGTCATGCATGACCACCAGGGTCTCGGCACCTCGTTCTTCGAAGGTCACCGTGGTGACAGCCCCGCCTTCGCCACCTTCGTCATTCGTCCAGACGAGGCGGGAGTGCGGCGTCACTTCGATGTACCTACCGAAGAACTCCATAGGCTGCTCCGAGGCGGGGTGGCCGAACACAAATCGGTAGGTGCCCCCCGCACGAGCATCGGCCTCGCAGGAAATGAAGGATATCCCAAACGACTTTGGTGCCCACCACCGCTTGAGCAGCTCGGGCTTAGTCCACGCCGCGAACACGATGCGCGCCGGCCCATTGAAGGTTCGCGTAACGACCAGCTCACGCTCGGACTTCCGCTCCACCGTCGTGCGGTTCTTCATGGGGGTAAGCTCACTCTCTCTTCTTGCGTCCACCAGTCTTCTCCTTCCGTTTCAGTTCCTCGACAACTTTGTCCAGCTCGTCGAAGCGTGCGTCCCAGAGCTGGCGGTACCTCTCGATCCATGCCGCTTCTTCCTCCAGTCGGCGCAGGCCGAGCTTGCAGGTCCGCACGCGCCCGATCTTCTCCGTGGTGACGAGCCCCGCCTGCTCCAAGACACCGACATGCTTCTTCATGCCCGTGAGGGTCATGTGGAACTTCTCGGCAAGGTCCGTGATTGAAGCGTCTGCACGCCCGAGCTGCTCCAGAACACCGCGTCGGGTGGCGTCCGAGAGCGCGGCGAACGAGGCACCGAGGCGGGTTTGATTATACTGAACCATTGGGTTTAGTATTTACCACCCGGATCGGCGGCATGCAAGGGGAGGTCGAGCGCGCGCTGCGTTGCCGGCGGTCTTTACAATTCGCTATGGACGCACACGCCCGTCGCTCTTTGACGGGTGACAGCGGAAGAGGGGTCAAGCGATGCGACCGTTTGGTCTGCTCGGCTTGATATCTATTTTCTTGACGTGACCCACATTTTTCATTCGACTGCGGCTTTTACGGATTCGGCGCATTGCCGCGCGCCCGTATATACGGTTCAACCGTACAGAGGGATCGATCTTGTCAGAGAATCAGCGATGCTTGCGTAAGGGTGATCGCGTGAAACTGCATTTATGTTCCTTCACGCCTGAAGGGGTCATCATCGATGAGTACAGCGATGACTACGTCAGTGTGCAATGGGACGATCTGCCGTCGCCCGCGACTTATAGCCGCCGAAGCCTGGTTTTGATCGATGACGGCGCTGCTGCGGCTTGACCGGTGCCCCTTGTCCATCCAAGTGATTCCCACAGCTGCGCGGCGCGCCGACCGCTCGCCATGGGAATTGCGAAGGGTCACCGTGAGTCGTACCCCGCTTTGAATGACGGCTTCAAGACCAGCAACTCGATGCTACCTCCGTCCGGTAACGGCCCGAAAGACCCTACCCCCGGCCGGCACGGCCCTCGCGCTCTGTTCGGTCTTCACTGTGCCAGTCAAATAACGAGCACGACCTTGCCCGTGCTCTTGCGTGCCTCGATATAGGCGTGCGCTTCACGCACCTGTGCGAGCGGGAATGTCCTATCCACGTGCGGGCGCACCCATCCTGCAGTCACCCCGTCCATCAGGGCCTCCATCCAGGCCTCGATCTTCGGCGCCTCGTGCCAGAGATGCCCGAGGTTAACGCCGAACACCGATCGGTTCTTGTTCATCAGCGCCACCGGATTGAACCATGGCATGCCCAATCCCACTTTGAGGAGCTTCAGCGGCCCCGGCAGCCTCGACTCAGTCACCGTGGAGACACCGAACATTCCGAGCCGGCCCGTATGGCGCAAAGCGCAATAGCTTTTTTTCCATTCAGACCCGCCCAGCGGATCGAAGACGAGCTCCACGCCGCGTCCTTGTGTCAGCTTCGCAACCTCGTGCGTCCAGTCGAGGTTCGTGTAGTCGATCGCCTCGTGCAGGCCGCGCTGCTTGAGAAAGGCATGTTTCCCAGCGCTTGCAGTGCCATAGATAGTGGCACCGACATGACGAGCGATGTCGATCGCGGCCAACCCGACGCCGCTGCCCGCGTTATGGATCAGCACCGTCTCACCGGGCGTTAGTGCGCCCATCACGACAAGCAACTGCCAGGCTGTCAGATAGTTGACGGGGATCGCCGCCGCCTGGTCGAAGGTCAAAGCGGCGGGTTTCTCGAAGGTCTGGATCTGAGGCACCACTACGGTGTCGGCATAGCCGCGAAAGCGAGTGAGGGCGAAGACGCCCTTGCCGATCCAGGCCGTATCTACCTGCTGACCTACAGCATCGACTATGCCAGAGACTTCGTAGCCAACCACGGCCGGAAGTTTCGGCGCATCCGGATAGAGGCCTTTGCGGGCTAGTATGTCGGCAAAGTTGATGCCGCTGACTCTGATGCGTAGCTCCCCGCATTGCGGGTGTAAGTCAGGGGCCTCGCGCAGCTGCAGGTTTTGCGGGCCACCCGTCGCGATAATCCAGACTTGCTTCATGGTCGGTGCTCGGTAATGGTGGAGTCCGTAAGCTCTTCGGGGAGTGCGCCCGGACGCAATGGCGGGCGCCATAATTTTAGCCCAGCATCTGGGTTGGTTTATTCGTAAGCGCTCCACAAAACCCGTGGTTGCGGCGGGCGGCGTGAGGCCGTAGGGGTCGGAGATGGAGGGAGGTGGCCGAGCACGCCGATGGACGCGCGCGAAGATGCGGGGCCGTCCTTGGGGGATCAGATCAGGATCGGATCAAGGAGCTCAGGCGGCGCGGCGGGCCGCAGGGACAGCGGCGCGCACGTTC
>JBAUOO010000036.1:0-7880 GCA_049579785.1 Steroidobacteraceae bacterium | reverse complement strand
CAGGCGCTGCGCGACGAGGGGCGCCAGGCGCTCTCCGAGACCGATCTTCTCGTAGAGATCGTCGAGGTCCTTCATGCCGAACTCCCCGAGCACGGCGTGCTGTACCTCCGGGCTCACCTCCTCGAGCGCCAGGCGGAACTCACTCAGCGCCTGGTTGAGGAGGCGCTGGCCGAGGGCGATGGCCTCGGTGCGGCGCAGGCTCTTCAGGTAATGCCGGATGGCGTTACGGGCCTTGGCGGTGACGACGAAGTTGACCCAGGAGGGATTGGGCATCGCCCCCTTGGCGGTGATGATCTCCACCGTCTGGCCATTGCGCAGCACCGTGCGCAGCGGCGTCAGTCGTCGATCGACCTTGGCCGCGACGCAACGGTTGCCGATGTCGGTGTGCACCGCGTACGCGAAGTCCACCACCGTCGCGCCGCTCGGCAGGCGCAGGATCGTGCCCCTCGGGGTGAAGACATACACCTTGTCGGGAAAGAGATCGACCTTGACACTCTCGAGGAACTCCTCCGAGGTACCGTCCTCCTGCAGCTCGACCAGGCTCGAGAGCCACTCGCGCGTGCGCTCCTGTTGCATCGAGTCCGCATCGCCGCCGCCCTTGTATTTCCAGTGAGCCGCGACGCCGGACTCGGCGACTCGATGCATGTCCTCGGTGCGGATCTGCGCTTCGATGGGCACGCCGGTGGGCCCGAAGAGCGTCGTATGAAGCGACTGATAGCCGTTGACGCGCGGAATGGCGATGTAGTCCTTGAAGCGCCCGGGCATCGGCTTGAACACCGAGTGCACGACGCCGAGCGCGCGGTAGCAGGTGTCGGGTCTGTCGACGATGATGCGCAGGCCGTAGACATCGACGATCTCCGCGAGCGAGGAGCGCTTGCGCAGCATCTTTTTGTAGATGCTGTAGAGGTGCTTCTCGCGGGTTTCCACCCGCGCACCGAGCTCGTTCTTGGCCAGAGCGGCGCCGAGCTGCTGCTCGATCTTCTTCAGGAATTCCTTCTGGTTGCCGCGGGCCTTGCGCAGCGCCCGCGCGAGCACCTGGTAGCGGCGCGGATAGAGCGCCTCGAAGCCGAGGTCCTCGAGCTCGAGCTTCATGTTGTAGAGACCGAGGCGCTCGGCGATGGGCGCGTAGATCTCCAGCGTCTCGCGCGCCACCGCCCGCCGCCTCGGCAGCGGCATGGCCTCGATGGTGCGCATGTTGTGAGTGCGGTCGGCGAGCTTGACGAGGATCACCCGCAGATCGCGCACCATCGCGAGGAGCATCTTGCGGAAGGACTCCGCCTGCGCTTCCTCGCGGCTCTTGAACTGGATCGCATCGAGCTTGGTGACGCCGTCGACGAGCTCGGCGACGTCGGCGCCGAAGCGCGCCGCGAGCTGATCCTTCGGCGTCGGGGTGTCCTCGATGACATCGTGCAGGATCGCAGCGATCAGCGTGTCGGCGTCGAGGCGCAGGTCCGCGAGGATGGCGGCGGCCGCTACCGGATGGGCGATGAAGGGCTCACCGGAGAGGCGTTTCTGTCCCTTGTGGGCGGAGGCGCCGAATTCGGCCGCTTCCTCGATGCGCGACACCTGCTCGGGGGGCAGATAGCTGCCAACCGTGCCCAGAAGCTCCTTGAGTCCCGGAGTGCGCCTTCCGCCGGGGAGCAGTCCCAGGAGCGAAGACGCATAGTCCATAGGAACCGGCGGGGAGGCTTACTCCCCCAACCCAAATTGGGGAGCGCGGAAGCTCGACTGAGCCTCGAGCTCGGGGATCACGGGCTCGGCCGGGGGCTCGGGCTCGCGCAGCATCTCGAGCGTGACATTGCCGGCCGCGATCTCGCGCAGCGCGACCACGGTCGGCTTGTCGTTCTCCCAGGCGACGGTGGGCTCCGCGCCATTGGCGAGACGCCGGGCACGCTGGGCCGCCAGGATGACGAGCTGGAAGAGGTTATCGACGTTCTGCAGGCAGTCTTCGACAGTGATACGGGCCATGGTACGGGTACGGATGATTAGAGAGCGCGACGAGCGCGGGAGATAACGCACTATATCCCAAAGTACAAAAGCAAGTGAATAAGCGGCCCAGGGCCGTTCCGTTTCCTCGGGCACATCCACCGGCGTTGACGGGTCTCAGAGCCGCCGCGGGATCGAATGCGGTGGCACAGCCGCGCTCGCTCAAAGCGCCGCAGGCGACTTTGAGCCCATTGATAAGCCCAATCCCGGTGCTCAGGCCAGCAGCCGCTCCAATAGGGGCGCCAGCTCCGGGCGCCCGGCGGCCAAGCTCTCAGCCCCCCAATCGCGAGGCGCGGTGCCGGAGGGCGAGTCGCGAAGCGACGAGCGGCTGGACAGGATGTCCGGGCTGGCGGGCCTGCCGCCAGGGATGGCAAGTGGTATGACCTCGCCTGCCCCGTGCGCCGCAACGATCCTCATCAGGTCAGCCACCGCCCGCTCGAAATCATCGTTCACCACGACGTAGTCGAATTCCCGCCAGTGCGACATGTCGTCCACCGCATCGCGCAGGCGCCGCGCGATCACCTGCGGGGAGTCCGTCGCGCGGCTACGCAGGCGCTTCTCGAGCGCTTCGCGCGACGGCGGCAGGATGAAGATGGTCACGCAATCCGGCATGGCCGCGCGGACCTGTCGGGCGCCCTGCCAGTCGATCTCGAGCACGATGTCCCCGCCCCGTGCGAGCCGCGCCTCGACGAAGCCGCGCGCCGTGCCGTAGAGGTTGTCGAAAACGCGGGCGTGCTCCAGGAACTGGCCTTCCGCGACCAGCCGCTCGAATTCCGGCACGCCGATGAAGTAGTACTCGCGTCCGTGCTCTTCGGTGGGCCGTCGTGGCCGAGTGGTGTGGGAAACCGACATCTGCAGGCGGGGGAGGCGCTCGAGCAGTGCCTTGACGAGTGAGGTCTTGCCGGCTCCCGAGGGTGCGGCCAGCACGAAGAGGCGGCCGCGTGTCGTGGGAGTCGTACCGGCCGTCTCGAAGTCGAGCTCCGCGCGCGCGGCGGCGACCCACGCCCGCAACGCCTGCGCGCGGTGGCTGATCTCGTTCTTCAGCGCCGGGTCGAGCTCCGCCGCGGTGCCATGCGCATTCGCCGGCAGGAAGATCGGGTCGTAGCCGAAGCCGCCGCTACCGCGCGGCTCGAGCGCGATGCGGCCTTCCCAGGTGCCGTGGGCGACGATCGGTTGGCTGTCCTCGTACCGGCGCACGAAGGCGATCACGCAGTGATAGCGCGCCTGGCGGAACTCCGTAGGGACATCGTGCAGCTCCGCGAGGAGCTTGTGGAAATTGTCGGCATCGCTCGCGCCGTCGCCGGCGAAGCGGGCCGAGTACACGCCCGGCCGACCGTCGAGCGCGTCGACCTGGATGCCGGAGTCATCGGCCAGCGCCGGGAGGCCCGATTCCCGCGCCGCGTGGCGCGCCTTGATGAGTGCGTTGTCGAGAAAAGTGGTGCCGGTCTCCGGCGGCGAGTCGATGCCGAGCGCGCTCTGTGCGATGAGCTCGAGGCCGAGCGGCCGCAGGATTGCCGTCATCTCCCTGAGCTTGCCGGCGTTGCCGCTCGCCAGGATCGTCCTTTTCATGGGCCGCGCTGCGCGTCGATGTCCTGCATGGCCTTTGTCTGCAGGCAGAACAGCCGCTCGATGCCGTCGGCCGCGAGCGCGAGCATGGCATCGAGCTCGTGCCGTCGGAAGGGATGTCCCTCCGCGGTGCCCTGCAGCTCGACGAACGCGCCGCCGCTTCGCATCACCACGTTCATGTCGGTCTCCGCCTGCGAGTCCTCGCGATAGTCGAGATCCAACACCGGCTCGCCACCGACGATGCCGACGGAGATCGCGGCGACCTGTCCGTGCAGCGGGCTCGAAGGAAGCATGCGCTGCGCGACCAGCTTCTCGCAGGCTTGTGCGAGGGCGACATATCCGCCGGTGATCGAGGCGGTGCGCGTGCCGCCGTCGGCCTGCAGCACATCGCAGTCGATCGTGACGGTGCGCGGCCCCAACGCCTTCAGATCGATGACCGCGCGCAGCGACCGTCCGATCAGGCGTTGGATTTCCTGCGTGCGGCCACTCTGCTTGCCGCGAGCGGCTTCGCGCGCCGAGCGCGTGTGGGTCGAGCGCGGCAACATGCCGTATTCCGCAGTGACCCAGCCCTGTTCCTTGCCGCGCAGGAAGGCGGGCACCATGTCCTCGACGCTGGCGGTACACAACACCTGGGTGTCGCCGGCCTCGATCAGCACCGCGCCTTCGGCGTGTTTGGCGAACCGGCGCGTGAAGCTCACCGGGCGCATCTCATCGGCTGCGCGTCCGCTCGGCCGCCTCATGCGAGCCAGCGCAGCGCCGCCGCGGAGGTGTTGTCGCTCGCGGCACCGGTGCGCGTCACGGCGCTCTGGCCGAGCTCGAGCAGCTTCTCGCGCAGCGACACGCCCGCGGTCGCACTGCCCGGCATCGCACCCGGGCCACCGGGCGGCGCGAGCTCCGCCGCGAGCTCCGCGTCCTTCACACCGCTCCACAGGCCGTCGGTGCACACGAGCAGCACGTCGCCTGACTCCAATGGACGCCGCCGCGAGATCGACATGTCGGGAAGGATGGGATCCCCGCCGAGACAGCATTCGACGTAGTTGCGCATCGGATGAGAATGAGCCTGCTCGGCCGTGATGAGGCCCTCGCGCAGCAGCACCTCGACGTGGCTGTGATCGCGGCTGCGACCGACCACCGCACCCCCGCGCAGATGGTAGATGCGGCTGTCCCCGACGTGCGCCCACCAGGAGGCTCGCTGCTGTATGAGACACAGCGCGCAGGTGGCGCGCGGCCGCTGCTCGAGCGGCAGCGGTGTGCCGAGCTTGACGACTTCCTCGTGCGCGCGGCCGAGAGTCAGGTGAAGGAATCCGAGCGGATCGAAGAGCGGCTGCGGTGTATGCCAGAACGCCTCGAGCACGATCTCGCGGGTGATCTGCGCGGCGCGCGCGCCATTGGCGTGGCCGCCCATGCCATCGGCAACGAAGAGCAACACCGCATGCTCCGCCACCGCAGCGGCCACCCGATCCTGGTTTTCCTCGCGCCCACCCAGGAGGCTGACGTCCGCGTACTCGACCCGCAAGAGGAAATCCCTGCATCTGTTAGACTTTGGGTCCGCCTTTATAGCACTCGCGCGCGCCAGGAGCGTAGTTCCATGATCGCCAGCATGACGGGCTTCGCGCGGCGCGAGATCTCCGGCTCGTGGGGCACCCTCGTCTGCGAGCTGCGTAGCGTCAATCACCGCTTCCTCGAGGCCGGCTTCCGGCTGCCGGACGAGCTGCGCGCGGCCGAAGGGGAGCTGCGCCAGCGGCTCGCGCGCGAGGTCCGCCGCGGCAAGGTCGACTGCGTGCTGACTTACCGTCGCGCCCAGGTCTCCGAGTCCGGGCTCGAGGTCGACTCCAAGGCGCTCGAGCGGCTGCTCGCGCGCCTGAAGGACATCGGCCGCTCCTTCCCGGAGCACACCGTCAACCTGCTCGAGGTGCTCCGCTGGCCGGGCGTGCTCAAGGAGGACACCTCGGCCGACGAGGAGCTGCTCGTCGCTGCGCAGGCTCTTTTCGGCAGCACGCTCGAGGATCTCGTGGCGGCGCGCGCGCGCGAGGGTCTGCGGCTCAAGGAGATCCTGGAGCTGCGCAGCTCGAGCCTCGAGGAGCAGGTGCGACAGGTACGGGAGCGACTGCCCGAGGTGCAGACCCGGTTGCGGGCGAGGCTCGATGAGCGGCTGAAGGAGCTGACGGCGAGCGTGGATCAGGAGCGCCTGGAGCAGGAGCTCGCCCTGCTGATCCAGCGGCTGGATGTCGACGAGGAGCTCGATCGCCTCGCCGGGCACATCGCGGAGATTCGCCGCGTCCTCGCCGGCAACGAGCCGGCCGGGCGGCGGCTCGATTTTCTGATGCAGGAGCTCAATCGCGAGGCGAACACGCTCTCATCGAAGTCCCAGGACCTCGACACCACGCGCAGCGCGGTCGACATGAAAGTGCTCATCGAGCAGATGCGCGAGCAGGTGCAGAACGCCGAATAGCGTTTGTGGGTGTCCATGCGTATCTATCGGTGTTGCGTTAATTAGTTGAGTTTCCAGTCATTTCTGCCAGAAATGGCTACTTCCATCCAATCCTGATTAAGTTAAGATGTAGCTGGCAAGGTGGCTGGCTTTGTAGCTAAATCCGTAGCTGCCATACGACGAACAAGGTCGTTTCCAGAGTGCGGAGGCACTACGGAAACGACCGAGAGAGAGACAAGGCGGGCGGTACCGGAGGCCACTCAGCGAGCGACCGAAAGAGGCATCGGCAAGGCTCGGGATAGGAGGCGGTATGCGCGCAATGTTGACGACGCTCGCGGTCGAGCGAGCGCACCGATCAAGCGAGCGGATGCTGCTGAGTGACGGCGGCGGGCTGTACCTCCGCAAGCAGACTCAGGAGGGCGCCTCGTGGACGCTGCGCTATCACTTCGCTGGGCGCGAGCATTGGCTGACCCTCGGGCACTACCCCGATATGTCGCTCGCGCGGGCGCGCATCGAGGCCCGCCAGGCACGCGTGCTGCTCGACAAGCAACAGGACCCATTGGCTGTGCGCCGTGCCTCGGAGGCCGAGCGGCGTCAGCGGGGCTCGTTCCGTGAGCTCTGCGAGGAGTGGTACCGAAACGAGATCATTGGGCGAGGGCTCAAGCACCCGAGCGTCCCGCGCCGGCATCTCGACAAGTATCTGTTACCTAAGCTCGGTCGTACGCCGGCGGTGGAAGTCACACCGGCCGACATCGCCCGCGTGATTGACGAGCTCAAGGTGCGCGCGCCCACGGTGGCGAACGATCTGATTCGCTTCATCCATCGAATCTTCGCGTTCGGCGTGCGCCGGCGGATGGTGCCCAACAGCCCGGCGGCGGATTTCTCCCCGCGTCTCGACGGTGGCGGCACCGAGCGGCCGCGCAGCCGCGCGCTGAGTCTCGACGAGTTGGCGCAGCTCTTCGAGAAGGCCCGCGAGACGCCGAGCTTCGGCGCCGGCAACGGGCTTGCCTTGAAGTTACTGCTCGCTCTCTGCGTCCGCAAGGGCGAGCTGCTCGGCACCCGGTGGGAGGAGTTTGATCTCGATGGCAACACGCCGTCAGGCGCGGTCTGGCATCTGCCCTCATCTCGTACCAAGACCGGGGCCGCGCTCGACATTCCGCTCGTGCCCGAGGTGGTCGGATGGCTGCGCGAGCTCAAATCGCTCGAGGCCGGCAGCGAGTACCTGTTCCCGAAACGCCGCCGCGATCCCCGCGAGCGCGTGCCGCACGTCGGACTCGATACGCTGAACGTAGCTCTAGAGCGGGTGCCGCACGGGCTGCGGCCCTTCACGCTCCACGACCTGCGACGCACCGCGCGCACCCAGCTCGCCGCACTCGGCGTCCGCCGTGAGGTCGCCGAGCGCTGCCTCGGCCACGCGATCCGCGGCGTCGAGGGCACTTATGATCGACACGATTACCGGCCGCCTTATGTACCAGCGCCAGCGCTGACTCCAGCTCGCGAGCGTTCTGCTCCAGGCGCTGACGGTTCAGGGTGTAGCCGCGAACCAGGTGCTCGCGCAGGGTGCTGGTCGCCCATTGGCGGAAGCGTACCCCGCGATGGGAATTGACGCGGTATCCCACCGAGATGATCGCGTCGAGGTTGTAGTGCTTGACCCGGCGGCGGACGCTGCGACCGCCCTCGGATTGAACTACCGAGAAATCCTCGGTAGTTGCCGCCTCCTTCAACTCGCTGTCGGAAAAGATGTTTTTCAGGTGCAGGCCGACATTGTCCGTCGATGACCCAAATAGCTCGGCCATCTGCCGCTGCGTCAGCCAGACCGTGTCGTGTTCGAGCCGCACGTCCACCCGCACGGAGCCGTCCGCCGCTTCGTAGACCAGGACCTCGCCGTTTTTGGCTT
>JBAUOO010000035.1:0-9316 GCA_049579785.1 Steroidobacteraceae bacterium | reverse complement strand
CGGCGCACAACAACTACGTCGAGAACCAGATCCGCCCCTTCGCTCAGGGCCGCCGGGTTTGGCTGTTCTGCCACAACCCGCTCGGTGCCCGCGCCAGCGCCAATCTCTTCTCCCTCGTCAGCACCGCTCGGGCCAACGGTCTTGAGCCCTTTGCCTACCTCAGCTACCTCTTCGAAAAGCTCCCCGCCGCCGACACCGTCGAGGCGCTTGAGGCGCTGCTGCCCTGGAACGTGCGTGCCGCTGTCCCTGCGGCCCGCCGCGCCGCCTGAGCTCCTTGATCCGAGCCTGAACTGATCCCCGAAAGACGGCCCGCATCTTCGCGCGCGTCCATCAGCGTGCTCGGCCACCTCCCTCCGCCTCCGATACCTACGGCCTCACGCCGCCCGCCGCAACCACGGGTTTTGTGGAGTGCTTACAGCTAACCTGACGCCTGCTCAGGACTCATGCGCAAAGCCTGGGATCCAGAAGGCTGATTTCCCTAGGTCGTCTGCGGTCAAGGGGGACATAAGCTTCAGAACTTCCCTGGGCAGTCATTTTACCGGACCAGGTCCTGGGCAACCGATAAGGCCTATCAGGACGTATCAAGCCGTCGGCCGGCCTGCTGGGTAACACTGAGTGTAACTCGATGGACAAAACCGCCGAAGTACTTGTCTTCAAAGCCCTTTCAGGCCAGATTCGAGTCTCTCCCGGGCACAAGTTCTAATTTTTCTTTATAATTCATTTAGTTAGACTGGCTGGCACTTCCACCTCCTGCCATCCACCAGCTCTCCTCCGCAGCAGACGTTGGAACTGAGCAATCACGCTGAAATGGCCCTCCCTCGATGCACAATTGTTCACTCAGGCAGACTGCGGCCACGACGGACATACGCCGCGGGCCCTGAGATTTCTATGAAGCGGACGCTAGCTACCGGGCTATCGGGGTTGGATACGCTAAGAGACGTCAGTGGAGCGCACGCTCCGCCGCGCTTCTCGGATGAAGCGCCGTTGTGGAGCTGAAGCGCACGCTCAGGTCGCCGGACACTCGTCCTCAAAGCCGCCCGGTTGTTCGGTCATCGGCGCATCGGGCGGTGGATACGCTTCGCGGAACGTGAAGGCCTCGGGATGCGGCCCTTGGCGGCGCAGCAGCTCGAGCCGCGCGATCCCCTCCTCGAGGCTCGGGCGATGCCCGCGCGGTACCCACCACAGCACGAGGATCGCCTCGCTGGTCTTCTCGAACCACTCGCGCCGGCGGCGCAGGATGTCGGCATGGGCGCTGCGGTAGACAAACTTGCGTAGCGAGTCCGCGTCGTGCCACGTCGACATGTTAATAAGCATGTTCTCGTTCTCGAAGGGGCGGATCGCCGTGGCATTACCCTCGGGGGTCTGCAGCCGCCACGCGAAACCAGGCGAGCTCTCGGCGAGCGCGTTGATTCGGTCGAGGCTAGCCGCGAACTCCGCCATGATGGGCGAGTCCATTGGTCCGCGAATAATGCCAATGTTCAGTTGTGCGAGCTCGTAGGCGGACATGACTGCCTCCCAAAAATCGCACGAGCATAACCCATACCGCCCGGCACGCGACACCACATCGATTCCAGCTGTGTTCCCGAGGCCATCAGTTCGGAATCGTCCGCGTTCACAGCCAGACCGCATACCGCACAGAACGGACCGGGGGGCCGCGGAAAGTCCCTCAACGCCGAAGGCCTCGGCGTCGGGCACGGGTAGCGCTTGATGCCGCATCGAGCTTGCCGTTCCAGTACTTGACGTACGTCTCGTAGGCTCGGACCGAAGTTAGAAACGCAACGTGCTCGGGACATCGAACTCGATGCGCTGGGACGCTGCGCACCCCCTCACGCCGCGCCTTCGCCACGCGGTGATGGCCATCGATTAGGTTGTAACGTCCTGGGGCGATTTCCGCGAGGACCACAGGTCGAGAAAGGTCGGCTGGCCCGATGGCAGCCTCCTCGAGACGCTCGCTGCCACCATAATCAGGAATGTCCGAGAGCTCCACGAACCCGGTGGGGAATCGTTCGGCATGAGCATCGATGAACGCCAGGAGTCGTGTGACGTTGAACTCGAAGATCCCGTTCGGGTACAGCTCATCACCGGGTTCGGCGTGGCACGGCTGGAAATGCCGATCCAGCTTGAGCTTCGGCGGCTCTTGAACCGGCTTCGAGGGTTCGAGGATCATGCGACGTACCGCTGTTGCGGCTCCACCGAGCCGGCTCGCGGGACACGCAAGCCGGCCTGTCGGCCCGCCTCGAGCTCAGCCGCTCGCCGCCGCCCGCACCGCGGCCGGCCGCGCTGCGCAACGCCCGTTCCAGGCGTTGAGATTCCGGTACTCGGAGAAGTCGATTTTCATGTGCCGTAGCCAGCCCGTGAACGAGTACAGGTGCGCATCCGTGAGTGTGAATCCGCCGAGCAGGAACTCCCTGCCCGTGAGCGCCTCATCGAGGATGCGCAGACAGTTATGGACGTCCTTGAGCGCGGCCTCCCCGGCCTTCGCATTGTGCTGCTCGGGTGGGGTCCACTCGAGCGTGTTGCGTGCCCAGCGGAACACCGCGTCGCCGGCTGTCACGTTCGCCCAGACGATCCATTTCATCGCCTCGCCGCGCTTCGGCCCCGGTGCGGGATAAAGACCCTTCTCGACGCCGAACGTCTCGCCGAGGTACATGGTGATAGCGGCCGACTCCCAGATGGGAATTCCATCGTGAACGATAAGCGGTACCTTGCCGTTCGGGTTCAGACGCAGATACTCCGGCTTGTGCGTCTCGCCACCCTTTAGGTCGACCTGGATTTTCTCACAAGGCACGGCGAGTTCCTCGAGCACGAGGCTCGTGATGCCGGCAGTGCTCATGGGTGCGAAGTAGAACTTGAGGCTCATGGCGGGTTCCCTGCTCGGATTGAAGGGAAAGCGAGCATAGCGCCCGACTCGATGCACAATCCATCCAGATCGCAAGCTCAAGGAGAGCTGGATGAGAGCTCCGCCGCGCAGAGCGCGGCTCGGCGAAATCCTGAACCCAATAAAGGCCGGGGCGCGCGCCGCTGTCCACAGCTGACCGCGCAGCTGACCGCGCCGAATTGCGGCTCCAGCCGCGCGGCGTAACTTCATGTCCTTGCGCCGGCCGGTCCTGACACTCACGCCCGCCCTCATCCGCTCGACACCGCCCCAAACTCGTCTCTCCACCTTGAGCGACGGCGCGGCATGGTGTTGCAGGTCACGCTGCAGGGAAGGAAGCGATAGCGGCTGCGATATCGCTATCGCGACCTCGCCAACAGTCGACTTGCGAGCGGCGCGCCAGTAACACGTTGCGGAGCGCGCGCTAAAAGAATTGGTTTAGAAATGCCGCCGTCGCAGCGGATATTCCGGCGATTTTGTTGGTCGCCTGTAGAACTTGAATTTGGGCTCGGTTTCGGGCCGGCCCTCCTTCCAGACGGTAAAGCGCTTGAGCTCGCTTCGCCCGAAAGGCCGCTTCGCGAGCGCGGTGCGATGGGTGGCGAACGGGGTCTGAGAAGATCGGCGTTTGCCACTCGCCCGCTCTCGACCCCGTTTGCAGCCATTGAAGATTCCAGAAAGCAGAGTGCTGGACATCCGTCGAGGAGTGGCAGGACGTACTGACTGTTGTTCACGCATGGCGGGCCTTCGGGCCTTTTTTGCCTTTGCGTGAGACGAAGCGCTGGCCGGCATCCTTTGGGAAGCGCTGAGGATTGCCAAGGAGCTCGACCAGCCGTGTCTCGCATTCGGAAAACGAGTACCCGCGTCGCTGCGAGATCATGAAGGTGAGGGGGCGCATGTGCCATGCGCGCCGTTGGAGCTCGACGAGTGTTCCATTCGCGAGGTCTTCCGCAACCATATGACGCGGCATGTGCCCCCAGCACAAGCTTCCCCTGAGCAGATCGTGCTTCGCGCCGAGGTCATTCACCCGCCACTGGCGTTCACCGGCGACCCCCTGTTGTGTTTTTTCAGCATCGGGCTGATTGTCGGTTACGACGAGCTGGATGTGCCGGCCAAAATCCTCCCGCGGGATCGGCCCCGCGATTGCGGCCAGCGGATGCAATGGCGCACAGACGGTCACCATTTGCGCGTCACATAAGTGCTGCCTTTCTATGGTGCCTGGGCTCACCTCCGGCACGTCCGTGATTGTCACCGCCAATGCGCACGTGCCTTCGAGAACCAAACGCTCGCCGCCCTGCATGGTCGTCATGCGCAGATTGATTGCTACCGTTGCAAAGTCCGACTGCAGGCTGCGCAGGCATTCAATCAGGTGCACGCGCGGAAAATAGGTATCCACGGCAATCGAGACTTGTGGCACCCCGGCTTCAGCAATGGAAAGCGCGCGCGTCTTCATTTCCTCGGTGCGTGAGATCACCGCACGAGCATCAGGCAGGAGGCTGCGGCCCGCGGCCGTAAGCGTCGCTTTGCGGGTGTTGCGCTCGAAGAGCTCCACATCAAAGGCACTCTCGAGCGCCTTGATCGCGTGACTGATCGCCGACTGTGCACGCCTCAGCTCCCGTGCAGCCCCGGAAAAGCTTCCTTGGTCACACACGGCAACGAAGGCCCGAAGTTGATTGATGGTGACGGTAGCGAGCATTGGCCATCTAAAGAGTAGATGATACTTAGCGATCTTTAGTCAATTGTCTTCATGAGTCAAGACCCGCAGAATGACCGCTGTCGGTTTTACTCAAGTAAGCAGTTCCCTGCTTCCGTACAACTCCACAGAAGGGTGCACGTCATGACCAGACTGAATGGAAAGACCGCCGTGATCACCGGCGGCGCTACTGGCATCGGCCGCGCCGCGGCAAAGCGCTTCATCGAGGAGGCGCCTTTGTCTTCATCTTCGGTCGCCGGCAAGAAGCGCTCGACGCCGCTGTGGCCGACCTCGGGGCCAATGCCCGCGCGGTGAAAGGCTCGGTCTCCGATCTGGCCGACCTCGACCGACTCTACGCGGCGGTGAAGGCCGAGCGCGGAACCCTCGACATCGTCTTCGCCAATGCCGGAGCGGGAAGCCAGCTTCCGCTCGGCGAGATCACCGCCGAGCACATTGATGAAATCTTCGACACCAATGTGAAGGGCTCGATCTTCACGGTCCAGAAGGCGCTACCGCTGATGGGCGAGGGCGGTTCGATCATCCTGACCGGATCGAGCGCCGGCACCACGGGCGCCCCGGCATTCAGTGCTTACAGCGCGAGCAAGGCGGCAGTGCGCAACCTCGCTCGGACCTGGGCGGAGGACCTGAAAGGCACCGGCATCCGGGTAAACGTGCTGTCGCCCGGGCCGACGGCGACCGAACTCGCGAAGGAAGCGCTGGGCGAAGAGGGCATGAAGGCCTTCGCCTCGCTCAATCCGCTCAAGCGCATGGCCGATCCAGCGGAGATCGGAGCGGTGGCCGCCTTTCTCGCGTCGCAGGACAGCAGCTTCATGACCGCCAGCGAGATCGCCGTCGACGGCGGCCTAGCGCAAATCTGACGCGCTACGCCCGGCCGGTCACCCCATTCGACATTCGGAGCCCGTAGGGCGTCGTAAACCGAAGGAGAATATATGACCTACGCAATTATTGGCTTCGGCAAGATCGGCCAGGCTCTTGCTAAGGCGTTTGCCCGAAGCGGCATCGAAGTATCCGTTGCGACCACTCGCGACCCGGAAAGCTTTGCATCCGCTGCGGCCGCGATCGGACCCGAGATCATTCCCCAAAAACTGGCGGAAGCCGTCAAGGCGGACATCGTCTTTTTGGCTGTCCGTTTCGAGTCGCACCAGGATGTCGCGAAGGCGCTGTCCACCTGGCAGGGGAAGACTATCGTCGATGTGACCAATGCCTACGGGGTGCCCCCTGAGGAACTGGGGGGACAACCTTCTTCCAAGGCCGTCGCGCAGGCCTTCACGGGCGGTAGACTGGTTAAGGGCTTCAATCATTTGCTCGCTGCCGTCCTTGACCAAGATCCAGCCGTAAATGGTGGCAGAAGAGTCGTGTTCTTGGCGAGCGACGATGACCGCGCCGCAGCGGAGATTGGTGCGCTTGCGGAAAATCTCGGTTTCTCACCCGTCAATCTCGGGAAGCTGGAACAGGGTGGCGCGCTTGTGCACGCGCGGGGCAAGAGCTGGGCGCCTCTGATCTTCCAGGATCTGTTCAAGAAAGCGTCGTGAGCGACACACGCCCTCACTGCAAAATCGTGATCACCCGGTAGCCCGGATCACTGCTCGGGAAACATTAACTCACCTGCGAAGAAACATCTCATGTCCAACAAACTCGATCTCTCGACAGAACTCATCGGCCGCCGTGCCCTAGTCACCGGAGGCTCGCGCGGCATCGGCGCGGCCATCGCGCAGCGCCTTCTCGATGCCGGCGCCAAAGTCGTGGTCGCTGCGCGTACACGTAACGACGACATACCCGCAGCGGCAACGTTCGTCGCCGGCGACGTCACCGCGAGCGAAAGCGTGGAGGCGATCGCGACGAAGGCGACCGCGGCGCTCGGCGGCCTCGACATTCTCGTCAACAACGCGGGCGGTGGGCGCGCGTTTCTGGAAGGGTCCTGGACGATTCCCGACAAGGAGTGGCATGACAGCTTCGCGCTCAACCTCTTCGCCGCGATCCGCCTCACGAATGCGGTCCTCCCGGCGCTCCGGGCATCCAAGGCCGCAGCCGTCGTGAACATCTCTTCGGCGGCCGCGACGATGCCCTTTGGCCCCTTTGCGCATTATGGCGCCGCAAAGGCGGCGCTCGAGTACTACTCGCGCACGCTCGCGGTCGAGCTCGCGCCGAGCGGCATCCGTGTGAACCTCGTGTCGCCCGGGGTCATCTCGACGCCGGGTTCCGAGGAGTTTGCCAGGACGACTCCGGGATTTTCCTCTGATGCTTGGCTCCGGTATGTTCCGCTGGGCCGCGTCGGCGCCACCGAGGACATCGCTGAGGTCGTCGCGCTGCTCGTGTCGGATCGCGGAAAGTTCCTGACCGGCGTGAATTACCGTGTCGATGGTGGAATGACGGCGCGCTGACAAATGCGCGCTTCCAGTATGGATCAGTACCTTTTTGAGCATCCCTAGTAGTCGCGGGATTGGGAGACGCCCGAAGTTGAAGTTCCAGGTCGACGGTTTCCGATGGAAATGCACCGCCGCGCCTTCGTCGGCGATCCAAATCCCGACGGTGCGGAGGTATCCACTCAGCATCCAAGCCCAATTGGGTATTACGCAGTCGCGCGGCAGCCGGGTAACTCTGGCCCCGCCGCCGGCCGCGCGGAGGAGGAGTTGAACCGAACTTCGGATGGTAAGATGCGGTCTCCGCAAGCTGAGGAACAAATGGGTCCGTCGCCATTTCAAATTATTATTCCGGATTCCGACATCACGGACCTGAAGCGGCGAATCCGAGAAACCCGATGGCCGACGACCGTGTCGGGAGCGGGGTGGTCGATGGGCTTGGATCTCGGCTATCTGCGAGCCCTCGCGGATTTTTGGCTCGAGAGCTTCGACTGGCGCGCGGTTGAGGAGCGGCTCAATACCTATCGACACTTCATTGCGGATACCTCAGTCGGCCCAATTCATTTCGCACGGATCCAGAGCCGCGGCCGGCGATTGGTGCCGATCGTCCTCACGCATGGGTGGCCGAGCACGTTTGCGGAACTCCTTCACCTGGGAGAGCTCCTCGCAGGTCCCGCTGATCAAACGACGGACTTCGGATTCGATGTCCTCATCCCCTCGCTTCCCGGATACGGTTTCTCCCCTCCCCCGCAAAGCCTTGGTAACAGCGTTTGGGTGATCGCCGACGCCTGGGTCGAGCTCATGAAGACGCTAGGCTGCGCCCGCTTCATCGCGCACGGCGGCGACATCGGGGCTGGCGTCTCCACGGCGATAGCGCTGCGCCACCCCGAGGCGCTCGCGGGATTGCATTTGAACTACATTCCAGGGTCCTACGAACCGTACGTGGAGGATCTGCAACAGCTCTCACGCGAAGAATCGGAATTCCTTGCTCGTCGCCGCGAGTGGACGGATGCCGAAGGAGGTTATGCACACGTACAGGGAACGAAGCCCGATACCTTGGGACCCGCTCTCAACGACTCGCCAATCGGCTTGGCCGCATGGATCGTTGATAAGTTCAGAAGCTGGAGCGATTGTGTCGGTGACATCGAAAGCCGATTCACGAAGACCGAGCTCCTGACCACGATCTCGATCTATTGGTTTACCCAATCGATGCCGTCGGCTATTCGCCTGTACTGGGAGGGTCGGCGGGCACCGATGCGATTTCGCAAGGGCCAGAAGATCACCGTCCCAACGGCCATCGCGCATTTTCCGCGCGAACTTCCCATTCCACCTCGACACTATGTCGAGCGGGGTTACAACGTGACCCGTTGGAGCGAATTCCCGCGGGGCGGACATTTTGCGGCGGCCGAAGAGCCACTATTGCTGGCCACCGACATACATTCATTTGTTGCAGAGCTTGGGTGACGCCCCGACACTCAGCGTCGATGAGAAGGACGCCGGAGCTTCGAAACACGCGGTTTCCAACAGGAGGGTGATCGTCGAGAATGCGCGCGGCGAAATCGAGAGCTTACGCCGATGGGATCCGCGAGCCGGATCGGGACGTACCACGGGATACCAGGCCGTCGGCTCGCCTGCTGGGAAAAATATCCGGATCAGGATGGCCGCAGAAGGTCAATCTCGACGGAAGTGCCCCCTCCCATCTCGGTCTGCGGTTGCCCGGCGAGGAGGATTCTCGGTGGCAGTCGGTGAAGGTGCGAGTCCGTCACTACCTCAACAACATCGTCGAGCAGGGCTCGAGCGATACCTTCAGGTCGCATGAAGGAACGCGGTCTGAGATTGCGCGAGCTCAGAGTGACAAAGTGCCTGACCGCCGCAACCTCGTCACCATCTCGGACTCGCAACACGCCAATCAGTTCTTCAGAAGGCGCTGGATATCCTTCCACAACGTTTCGTTTGAAACGACGTCGGCGTCGTCGTAAATCCTGCGAACGTGTCCATCAGGCCCAACGACCTCGATGGTGTCATTGTGCGAGATGTCAAAGTCCGGTTTAACCTTCTCGGCCAACGGGTTGGCAACAGCGAGTTGCGGCGCTTGGCCAGGCTCGATCTCCACCTCGGAATCCTGACCGGCATCTGCGACGCGCTCGAAGTCGACGTGATATCCCCCGGTCACGACGTTGTGAATCTGCGCGGGCGTGCCCGTCAGGAACTGCCAGTGTGGGTCAGCGGCATTCCAGCCATACTGCGCCAGGAATTCACGCATCTGCTTCGGTCCCACCTCGCCCGGCGCCACGTTGAAGGCGACGATCTCGACCCGGTCCCGCATCGCCGACTGCTCAAGCAGATGCCCAAGACCGATCAGGTGGGCCG
>JBAUOO010000034.1:0-2529 GCA_049579785.1 Steroidobacteraceae bacterium | reverse complement strand
CCCGCTGGTGTCGGATGTGCGCTCGCTGCGCCTTCGCGAAAGCGCTCGAGGGTCGAGTCGGATACCGCGGTCGTCGATGCATCTCGCACGGCTGGCACGATTTCCACGATACGGGTCCGGCAGCCGCGGTTCAAGTGAGCCGGGGGTGTATGGATGGGTCGGCTCGAAGACGCCGACATGATCCGGCCGGACTTCGCCCGGTTTCGTATCAGGTGGAGTGAATCAGCGGCAACCTGGCAACAGCCGGCGAAGCTGCTGATCGCGCTGCGCGAGAACGGTGGACCCAAACTTGACTTGCGGGGGCGGAGTGATAGCCTCGCGTGCATACGAGCGCTGCTCCGATGAACCTGGGAACTAGACCATGCGGCGGCCTCAGTTCTGTTGGCAACTGTCGGTTTTCCTGATTCTGGCCGGGGTGACGGCCGGAGCTCAAGTTCCCAATTCGGGCCAGCCGCGTCCGCCACCGGGCACTTCGTCGGCCACCAGCCCAACATCGGGCGACACGGCGGGGACGCCGGCGGCGCCCACGACGCTCCAGCCGGGCGTCACCATCAACGGCAAGCCGGTGCATCCACTGCCGCCCCTGCCGAAGCTCCCGCCCGATGAAACCACCAAGTGCGTGGAGCGAGGGGGATTTGAAAGCAACCTCATGCAAATGGCGCTCTGTGCGACGCAGATTGATTGGGAAAGAAACGTCGTGCTCGGGGACTGCCTCAATAGAAACGGGAAGTTGCCGCTGCCGCGCGTGATTCAGGCATGCACGGAGTCCCTCAAGCGCAGCATTCTCCCGAACGATGAACGCTTTCTGCTGTTTGAGAGCCGTGGCGACTCCTACCTCGCCCTGGACGAGGAGCAGCGTGCGCTCCAGGACTACAACGAGGCCATCAAGGTCGCTCCCCGTAATCCGTTGGTCTACTATAACCGCGGAGCGTTCTACCTGACGAAGGCCGAGTACGCTACGGCCCTGCAGGACTTCGACACGGCTCTGGGCATCGACTCGAAATTCGTCCCCGCGCTGCTGCAGCGCGCGAAAATCGACGCCATTCGCGGCAACTTCGGCGCCGCGCTCGCGGACTATTCCCAGGCTATCGCGGTACGGCCCAAAGCTGCCCTGTTATGGAGCGATCGAGGGCATGTGGATCTGCATCAACATGACTACGAGGGTGCCGTCAAAGACGAGGCACGGGCGATCCAACTCGACCCGAAGCTGGGCCAGGCCTATTTCATCCGTAGCGTAGCCTTCGAAGACCTGGGCGATCGGGGAAATGCGATCAGCGATCTTCGCACGGCGGTCGGCCTCGATCCCTCGCTTGCCCGTTACGTGGTGATCAGGGGCAAGACCGTTTCACTCGAACTGCCGCCCCTGTGAAGGCGTCCGCTACCGTCACTCGAGCACGATCCGCGGAAAATAGAAGGAGACGGTCCAATTGGGGATGTCGACGATCTCGCTGATACGTAGATCGCCGCAGACGCTGCAGAGCAGATAGGCATCGATCGCGGGCATCCCGTTCTCGCGCGTCAGCCAGTCGAGCATCGAACGGACCGCATCGCGAGCGGCAACCATGAGATCCGGGCCAATGCCGGTGGTCGCCACATAGCCCCGCTCATCGAGATGGCGCGTGACGGGGCCGGGGGTTATCAGCCGCGGGAAAGCCAGCGGACTGCGCTTCACGAGACCGAACCGAAGCGCCACGCGCATCGGGCTTTCGAGCGCCGTGCCGCAGACCTCGCCATCACCCTGCGCCGCGTGCGTGTCACCCACCGAGAACAGCGCACCGGCGACTTCGACGGGCAGATGCAACTCGCTGCCGCAGGCGATGTCTCGCAAATCCATGTTGCCGCCGACTCGACGCGGCGGCACGACGCTATGACACCCGGCCTGCGCGGGTGCGACTCCTATCGTGCCCGCAAACGGCTTCAACGGTACCTTGGCCCAGGAACCGAACGCGCAGGGCGTAAGGGTCCGTTCGTCATAGCGCCACAGGCGCAAGGCGGGACCCGTGAAATCTTCGGCGAGCAAACCGAAGCCCGGAATATTTGCGGTCCAGCCCCATCCGGACGGCGCGAAGGACAGGACGGTCACTTTCAGGATGTCGCCCGGCTCCGCCCCCTCCACGTACACCGGACCGGCAACCGGATTGATCCGCGCGAAATCGAGGCGGCCGACGTCCTCCACGACCGAGGCTCGTGAGAGCTGTCCGCCGGAGGCATCCTGCACCTCGAACTCGAGCGACTCGCCCGGAGCGATACGAACTGCCGGCTCCAGGCTGTTGTCCCAGCCGAAGTGTTGCTGGTGGATCGTGTGCTGGGCCATCGAACGCACTTTAGCACGGACAGAGCCGCGACCAGACTCGACCCGGCACGTGCCGTTGGTCCGCGCATCCGCCGCTCCTGCTGCACCATCGGGACATGACACACCTCGATTGAGCCAAGTCGGGTTCTGGAGCTGCCAAGCGGCAGATGGACGAACCCCAACCGGCTTCAGGCGGTCATGGACGCAGCGCGGAGGTATGAGGAATCAGCAGAAGG
>JBAUOO010000033.1:0-12617 GCA_049579785.1 Steroidobacteraceae bacterium | reverse complement strand
GCGTCAGGTCGAAAGCCGGGGCGAAGTGGTAGGTAATCTGCCCGAACCCGGACCATTCGCGATAGAGCGCATCGAGGTTCGCATTCTCGAGCGAGGGCAGTCCCGTGGACGCGTCGCTCGGTATGAGGAACGAGGGTAGCGTCTGCGCGAGGGCCGAGGATTCATGCGTGTAGAAAGCGCCCAACTGCCACTCGAGCGTCCGCCCGGTCGCGGAGGCAAGCCGCACCTCCTGGGTGAATTTCTTCACGTCGATGTCGGAGGTCTCGGCGACCCCGGCGTTCGTGCCGGGAGGCAACACGCTGTCCGCCAGCATGCCGAAGGTGACTTCGGTTCCCTGAGAGAGCTCGCTCGAGCTGATGTCGGTGAACTGATCCGATTCGGTCGTGCCGTAGCTCGTGACCGCGGTCAGGCTGGCCCAGCCGAGATTCCAGTCGATCTTGCCGCTATAGATATCGTATTTGAAAGTCGCAGGCTCGCCGATGAAGCGTTGCTGATCGTAGTTGCCGTCGATCGGCTGCAGTGGATCCGCCGGCGGGGTGAGCGGAATGCCGGCCGCGCCGACCACGTCGATATCGGGCGTGCCGTCGGTGTGCAGCTTCTGTCCGAAGGCCGTCAAACGGATCGAGAGATCGTCGGTCACATTCACCAGGAACGACGCGCGGCCGCCCTCGCGATAGCCGCGATTGACATCGCTCCGGCCGAGCTGCGGATCGTTGATGTAGCCGGGCGTTTGGGTGTAGAAGCCATCGAGGCGAAGCGCCGCGCTACCTGTCACCGGCAGATTGACCATAGCCTTGTAGGAAGGATCGCTCTGGCCGTGCGCGACGTTCTCGTACCCGAGCTCGAACGCACTCGAGAACTTCGTCGGGTCGGGCGGATTGGTCACGTATTTGAGCAAGCCGCCCTCGCTGCCGGCACCATACAGGGTGCCTTGAGGCCCGCGCAGTACCTCGACCCGCTCGAGGTCCCAGGTGTCGAAATCGCCGGCTGCGAGCGCGCCATCCGCGAGCGCGGTGCTCGAGCCGAACGGAACGTCATCGACGTAGGTCGTCACCGTCGAGCCGACGCCGCCCACGTTCTCGCCGCGCAGCGTCAGGCGATCCAGACCGGGCGCGGTAAGCTCCACCGACAAGCCGGGTACCTGGGTCTCGAGATCCGCGAAATCGACGAGGTGCATCGATTGCAGGGTATCGCTCGTGATCGCGGTGACCGCCATCGGCACATCGAGCACCTTCTCCCGGCGCTTCTGCGCGGTGACGACGACCTCCTGCAGCGTCGCCGCCGTCTGCGGCTGAGGGGCTGCATCGTCGGCCCGCGCCGCCTGGCCCACCATGCAGGCGGAAATCAGAGCGAGCAAGAGGGGCGATGAAACACGTGACCTGAACATGACCGTTCTCCCCGTTGGTAATCTGGGCCTGCGCCTAGCTCACCGGCGATGCGTGAGCGGCGGGACGAAAATGAAGATCCTGGTAATCGAAACTGAAATCCGCGAGCGGTGAGACCGGCTTCATGGCAATGGCGCTGATGCGGCCCTTCTCGACCTTGAAGGTCACGTAGGCGTCCTCGATTCCTCGGGAGACCCAGTGAGCGCGGAAGGTATCGTCGGCAACGTGCTCGAGCGGGCCGTCCATGTTTGGCGTGAGGTCGAAGTCGATCCAGAGCTCATTGTGCGGGCGCACCGAGACCGTCATCGGCCCGTACCACGGATCGGTATACGTGCCCGCATAGCCCACCATGGGGAGCGAGGACTTGTCGTTCGGCCGGTATTGCTGCGGCAGGTGCTGCAATTTCGCGAGCGTCTGGCCGATGAGCTGCTGGCGCAGCTTGACGAGCTGCCCCACCCAGTCCTGCTGCGGCTCACCGAGGTAGTAGGCGAGCAGATAATCGACCACCGCGCGCCTCGTGCCGGCGTCCTCGGAGTTGATGATCACCGAGAACGCGACCTGCCTGTCAGGAATGAAGTAGAGCGCGGCGAGCGCGCCGAAGACCGCACCGGTGTGCTCGACCACCGTGTGGCCATAGTCGTCTTCCACGAACCAGCCGAGCGCGTAGTCCTGGAAGCTCGGTCCCGCGAGCAGCGGGGAGACCGCACCGAAGGCGTCCGACGGAACCACGACGACGGGGTTCCAGAGCTCGTTCACCGCCGCGGCGCTGAGGAGCCGCCGTCCATCGGGGAGCTTCCCGCCCTCCTCCCACATGGCCATCCATTTGGCCAGGTCTATGGCGCTCGCGTTGATCGAGCCGCAGGGCGCGGCGGCCTTCTGACCCAACGGGTGCTTCAGGATTCTCTCGTGCCCCATGCCGCGAATCGGCCCGTCCGTGCGCGCCTGCAGCGCCACGGCATTGGGCGCCGCAGGATCGTATTCTGTCCGCGAGTCGGTCATTCCGAGCGGCGCGAACAGATGCTGCTCGACGAAATGCTCCCAGGTCTCGCCGGAGACCGCCTGCACGAGCTGGCCGGCGACGATGTACAGGATGTTGTCGTAGGCGAACACCTCGCGAAAGCCGGTCCTGGGCTTCAAGTACCGCAAAGCGTGGACGATGTCGGCGCGAGTGCGGGTGGTGTCCGGGATGATCATGAGATCTCCCTCCCCCAATCCCAAGCCGCTGCGATGCGTCAGGAGATCGCGAATCGTCATGTGCGCCGTCGCGTACGGATCGTACATCCTGAAACCCGGCAGCTTGTCCACCACCCGGTCGCTCCACCTGAGCTTGCCTTCATCGACCAGGATCGCCAATGCGGCCGAGGTAAATGCCTTGGTCTCGGAGCCGATGGGAAAAGCGGTGTCGGCCGTGACCGGCGCGCGGGTCGCGATGCTGCGCACGCCGTAACCCTTGGCGATGACGGTCTTGCCGTTCTCAACGATGGCAAGCGAGAGGCCGGGAGCGCCGAAGGCCTGCATGGCGCGTGTCACGTACTGATCGAGGTGCGGCGGCGGCGGGGTCACATTCCGCGCGCTCGCTGCCGCGCCTGCGCGCGGCGCGAGCGTGATCAACGCGAGCGCCGCCGCGACTGCAAGCAGCCCGGTACGCAGGTTGTCAGAAGGAAACGGTGAAGCTCGCCAGGCCAAGATGAATGACTCCCCAGATGCCGTAGATGCCCGCGAGCCCAAGGATGAGCTCACCGGTGCGCGCCAGAAGTCCTCCGGGCCCCATGCGCAGCCGTAATCCGGCGTTGGCGATCATGGCGAGACTCCCCAGGATCGCGAGCACGCCAAGCAGGTAGAGCGGGATGAACTTACCCAACAGCTCGCCACCCACCAGGGCAACGAGGCTGGTGAGACTCGCGAAGAACGCTACCCACCCCATGATGAGCAGCAGATAGATCACGGCACCGAGGCGCGAGGCGAGTCGCAGCGCGGATTTAACCGGCGGCAGCGGTAGCGGCCGCTGGAAGCGGCGGCGAATGATGCTGCCGCCGACCCAGATCCCCACCGTGAGCAGCATGACGGTGAGGAAGAGCCCGCCGAGGAGCTTAAGGAGCGAGCTCTGCCCCAACCCGTGGACCCGCAGATTGATGTCGACCGGAATGGTGTCGTCGGATACCCAGTACTTGATCTCACTGGACTTGCCGGCGACGAACTTCAGATGCGCCTGTCCGCCCACCTCCCGCCACGTGAGAGGTCCCACTTCGCGCCAGCGCTTCGGCACGCCGCTCAAGTGGGTGAGCTCGCTCTCCTCGATCTGGCCGCTCGGCTGGGCGCTGACCGAGGACTGGCTGATGGCATTGAGGATGCGCAGCACCGTGTGCCGGCTCGAGGCATAAAAACCCGCCACGCGGGCGGCATCCTTGCCGGGATCGGATACTGTCGTTTCCGGCGGCGGCGTGTAGGGAAAGTAGCGATCGAGAAAACCGCGGAAGATGGCGACGCGGACCGCCTCCGCGGCACCGGCATTGCCGGTGCTGTTCATCATGATGACGAAGCCCACGCCCTTGTCGAGCAGCAGGTGCAGGTCGGAATGAAAGGCGCCGGTATCGCCGCCATGGCCGATGATGCGCAGGCCGTTGCGATTCTCATCGTAAAAGCCGAGATCCATGCCGTTCATCCCGGGAAGCGGCCGGCCCTGGGGCGTATGCATCTCCTTAAGGGTGGCGGAAGTCAGGATCTGCGCGCCCTCGTAGCTGCCGCCATCGAGCTGCGCCAGCATGAATCTCGCGAGGTCCGTGACATTGGTGGTGAGCGCGCCGGCGGGTGCGGCTTCCACCAGCTCGAAAGGCACGGTGCTCCTGTCGGAAGCCTGTTGGTAGCCGCTCGCCATGAAAGGCCGCAGATTCGATGGCAGCGGCTGTCGGAAGGTCGAATGATCCATGCCGAGCGGCTGCAGGATGTGGCGCTCGATGTACTCATCGAACGGCTCGCCCGAGACGCGCTGCACGATGTAGCCCGCGAGCGTCGCGGCATAGTTGGAGTAGGCGACCACCTCACCCGGCGGATGGATGAGCGGCGGCATGTGGCGGATGAGGTACTGCCGCAGCGGAAAGAGCTGGCTCGGCTTGGCGACGAAGAGATCGGTGACCGTGTCCTCGAATCCGGTCGAGTGCGTCATGACATCGCGCAGCGTGATGGGTCTGCCGTAACGCTCCGGGATCTTGAAATCGAGGTAGTCGTTGATGTTGCGATCGAGATCGAGCTTGCCCTCCTGCACGAGCTGCATCACCGCCGTCCAGGTGAAGAGCTTCGATACCGAGCCGGCCCGAAAGAGCACCTGATCCGCGACCACGGGCCGGCGCGATTTCATGTCGGCGAAGCCGTAGCCCTTGGCGAATAGGAGCTGGCCATTCGCCACCACGGCAACGGCGGCGCCGGCGATGTTGGCCTGAGAGATGGCGTAGGGCACCATGCCGCCGAGGAAGCCATCGAGGTCCTCCGCGGTGAGCTGCGGCGGCGCGACACTCGACGGCGGCGGCCCGGCAGCGGGTTCGACGGCGGCCGGCGCCGGGCCGGCAAGCGCGAAGGCCGGGACGATGAGGGCGAGCAGGATCAACACCGCGCTTTTGACCTTCATGCCCGTGCGCCCCGGGGCTCAGTAGTGAAAGCTGAAGCTGGCGAGGCCGAAGGCGAAGATCGCCCATAGCCCGTAGAGCGCGCAGAGCACGAGTAACCCTTCCCCGGCGCGAACCAGCCAGCCCCCGGGTCCGCGCAGCATCCGCCGGCCGGATCCGGCGAGAACCGCGAGCGCGCCGGGCACGCTCAGCGCCCCGAGGATGTAGGCAAGACTCAGCACGCCGGTGATGCCGCCGCTGATGCTGTTGAGTAGCACGGCAAACACCGCGAGCCACGCTGCCAGAGCCCCGAGCATCACCAGCACGCCGATCCGCGAAGCGAGGCGCAGCTGCTTCTCGCGCGGCGTGACGAGGAGCGGCTTCTTGAAGCGGCGCCGTACGATCCAGCCGCCGAACCAGATCGCGATCGTCAGGATGAGGACCGCGACGAACACCGAGCCCATCCAGCTGACATCGCCCTTCTGCCTGAGACCGTGCACTTTCTGAAAGACCATGACGGGCAGGAAGTCATCCGAGATCCAGTAGCTGATATGCCCTTGGGGATCGGTCACGAACTTCAGATGCGTCTGCCCGCCGACCTCGCGATAAGTGAGCGAGCCGACTTCCCGCCAGCGCTTCGGCACCCCAGCGAGATTCTTCAGCATCGCCACCTCGATCTGCCCGCTGGGCAGAGCCGTCACGCTCGATTGGGTGAGCGCGTTCAGGAGCCCGAGGGCGCTCTCGATCCTGCGCGAGGTGAGATACCAGCCGGCCACCCGTGCCGCATCGGGCTTGGGGTGCGCGAGCGTCGGCTCGATGGGGGGGATGTAAGGGTAGTAGCGGTCGAGGAAGGCGCGGAAGATCCCGGTGCGCACCTCCTCGGCGGCGCCGGCCGTCCCGAGACTGTTGAGCGAGATGAAGAATCCGACATCCTGGTCGAGGAGCAGGTGCAGATCGCTATGGAAATAATTGGTGTCACCGGCATGACCGATGATCCGCAGCCCGTTGCGGTTCTCCTGGTAAAAGCCGAGATCGAACCCATTCATCCCCGGCGCCATGCGCGACTGTGGCGTATGCATCAGCTCCGTGGTCGCGGGACTCAGGATCGAGGCGCCGTCGTAGCTCCCGCCCTGAAGCTGCGCGATCATGAAATGCGCCATGTCGGTTGCGGTGGAGGACAGTGAGCCGGCGGGCGCGACCTCGACGTACTCGAAGTGCCCGGGCTTCGGGTCGGTGGCCGTTAGATAGCCTTTCGACATGTCCTTGGCGAGAGCCGTCGGCAGCGGCTGCTCGAAGGTCGAATGATCCATGCCGAGCGGCTGGAAGATGTGCTGCGCGACGTACTCCGCGAACGGCTCGCCGGACACCCGCTGCACGATGTAGCCCGCCAACATGGCGCCGTAATTGGAATAGGCCACGATCTTGCCGGGCGGAAAGATCTCCGCCGGAATGTGCTTGATGAGGTATTCCCGGTAGGGCACGAGTTGCCGAGCGGAGGTGACGAAGCTCCCGGAGAAGGTGTCTTCGAAGCCCGGGGTATGGGTCATCAGGTTGCGCAGGGTGATGGGCCCGTATTTCTCCGGGATCTTGAAGTCGAGATAGTCATTGATGTCGCGGTCGAGATCGAGCTTGCCGGCCTGCACCAGCTGCATGACGGCCGTCCAGGTGAAGGTCTTCGAGACCGAGCCCGGGCGAAAGAGCGTCTGGTCCGGGATCACGGGCGCGCGGGTCTTCACGTCCGCATAGCCATAGCCTTTGGCGAAGATGATTTGCCCATTGGCGACCACCGCGACCGTGGCGCCCGCGATGTTGCCGCGACGGATGGCGTAGGGAACGATGCCGTCGAGGAATGCCGCGACGTCAGTGGGCGTCAGCTCGTGCGTGCCACGGCCGGCCGGCGGCGACCCGGGCGCTGCAGCGTTCTGGCTGCTCGGCGCGCTCGCCGGCGTTTGCGGCGCGAGCCGATTGGGCGGCGCCGCCGCCGCCGGGTGCGCATCGGTCGCTGCGGCCAAGAGCAGGAGCGCCGCGAGGAGCGCCGCGGCTGCGGCGGTCATTTTGGGCGCCCGGCCGCCGCTGAGGGGATTCTGCTTCACTCGCCACCTCCTGAGTCAGTTGCTTTTCGTTGGCGTCAACGGCACACCCCAGGGCCTGATCGCCTCGAGCTGTTGGGCCATGCTCTGCGGGCTCTCAGCCCGATAACGCTCGGTATCGATATGAATAGGCATCACGCGTGTCGAGTCAGAGCGAGGCGTCGACAACCCCCTAGTTGCAGCGTTCGCCAAATCTAGCTCCGTATTTCTTAAACCGCAACTTTTTTCCATAATGGATATGTACAAATATCGCCCGCTGGATTTAAATGCGTGCTATGAGCGCAAGATCAGCGAGGACGGCCGAGGCGGTCAGCAACGGACGGGTGACCGCGCATCCCGGGGCGGCGCTGAAAGCGCTGCGTACGCAGCGCGGTTGGACTCTCGCGGAGGTGAGTCGGCGCACGGGCCTGCCGGTTTCGACGCTTTCCAAGATCGAGAACGAGCGCATCTCGCTCACCTACGACAAGCTCGCTCTGCTCAGCGCGAGCCTGGGTGTCGACATCTCGCAGCTTTTCGCGCCGCCGCTCGGCCTCATGCAGGGCGCGTTCATCGGCCGGCGCAGCTACACGCCGTTCGGTCAAGGCCAGGTGATCGAGACCGGCGTCTACGGCCACACGTATCCGGCGGCGGATTTTCTCAACAAGCGCTTCATTCCGATCGTCGCGGAGCTGCGCGCGCGCTCGCTCGAGGAGTTTGGTGAGCTCATCCGCCACCCGGGCGAGGAATATGCCTACGTGCTGGAGGGCACCGTGCTCTTTCACACCGAGCTCTACGCACCGCTCACCATGCGCAAGGGCGATTCGATCTATTTCGACAGCGGCATGGGCCACGCCTATCTCGCGGCCGAGCCCGGCCCCTGCCGGGTGCTCTCGATCTGCTCCGGGCCGGAATCGCACCTCAAGGAGGCGATGCAGCGCGAAAGCGCCACCAAGCCCTCGACACCGCGCGCCCGGCGCGCCGGCTAGCCGCGCCCGAACGGATCGGCGACGCGCGGAGAGAAGCGCTGATCACGCTTTTTGCCGTAGTCGATCGCGGCGAAATCCATCTGCAGGGCGCCCGGAGTCGCCACCAGGAGGCTCCTTCGTGGTCGGATAAATGACCGGGCGGCATCGCCCCGCAGGCGCATAGCTTTCTCCAGATTTTCTAGTTGAGAAAAAATTTTCTATAAGCTAAAACTGCTTCCCCTTCAATCCTGACCGGAGGAGCCAGTCCATGGATGTCCACGGCGGTCACGAGAGCGCCCATCCCCGGCCGGCCAGGGCCTGGTCGGGTGTCGCGCTCTTCACCCTCGGGGCCATCCTCTCCGGCAACGACCGGCAGAGCGCGGTCATCGCAATCCCGCTCTACGCCATTGCCATGTTGCAGGCGAGCCAGCCGCGCGCCCCTTCACCGGGCCTTCCATGATCCGCTCGCAACCTGACATCCTGGTCATCGGCGGAGGAATCGCGGGCGCTTCAGCGGCGGCCGAGCTCGCGCGCACTCACGCGGTGGTGCTGCTCGAGGCAGAGGCGGCACCGGGCTATCACTCGACCGGCCGTTCCGCGGCGGTGTTCTCCGAGACGTATGGCAATCGAGCGGTGCGCGCGCTGACACGCGCGAGCCGCGATTTCTTTCATCACCCGCCGGCGCAGTTCAGTCCCTACCCTCTACTCAAGCGCCGCAGTTGGCTGCACGTGGCATCCGAGGCTCAGGCGTCCGCCCTGGAAAGCTTTCTTGCGATGGAGGATGTGGCGCTGCGCGTGAGGCGCATCGGCCCGCAGGAAGTTCTGGCGCTCTCGCCGATTCTCAAGCCGGAAGCGGCGGCCGCGGGAGGCGCCTACGAGCGCGAGGCCGCCGACATCGACGTGGATGCGCTTCACCAGGGGTATCTGCGGCTGCTGCGTCGGCGCGGGGGCACGGTACTCACCGATGCACAAGTCACGGCCCTCGCGCGCAGCGGCGGGAAATGGCTCCTCGAGAGCACGGCGGGAGCCTTTCAGGCGGCCGTCGTCATCAACGCCGCCGGTGCCTGGGCCGATGCGGTGGCGATGCTGGCCGGAATCGAGCCGATGCGGATTGAGGCCTGCCGGCGCACCGCCGTGCTGGTCGAGCTCGCGGGCGAGCCGATCTCGGACGCATGGCCGTTGACCATCGACATCGAGGAGGCCTACTACTTCAAACCCGACGCCGGACTCCTCCTCATCTCGCCGGCGGATGAGACTCCGGTCGGGCCCTGTGACGTGCAACCGGAGGAGCTCGATGTCGCCGTCGCCATCGCTCGCCTGGAAAAAGCAACCCGCACGACGGTCGAGCGGGTGCGCCGCAAGTGGGCGGGGCTGCGGTCGTTCGCGCCCGACCGATCGCCGGTCATCGGCTTCGATGAGGCCGCGCCCGGATTCTTCTGGCTCGTCGGCCAGGGCGGCTACGGCATCCAGACGGCGCCGGCGGCGGCCGCCCTGACCGCGGCCCTGGTGCGCGATGAAGCGAGGCCGCCGGAGCTGGCGAGCTTCGATCCGTCCGAGGTATCGCCGGCGCGCTTCACCGGATCATCTCAGCCCCATACGCGCCGGCGCTGAAATTGGCACCGGGTTTCGCCGCACCGAGGACGATGCGGTCGACGGACCAGCCAGGGCTCTCGCGGGTAGGTCCGGTCCGGTCACCCGGCCCACGAGCCACGCATCGCCACCATGTGGCAGGTGACATACGGTTTCAATTGGCCCTCCAGCGCGCCGCATGCGCCCAGGCCGGCAGCCGCACCTTGGATTCGAGCTCCAACTTCGCGGAAGACTCGCCGACCCACACGGGGTAGGTGCCTGCGGGTCGCTGCCAGCGATCGTGCGCCTCATCGAACACCGCGAGCAGTCGCGGATCGACCCGGATCGACACCGGCGCGGATGCTCCCGCGGCCAATACGATCTTCGACCAGCCGCCGAGCCGTCGCGGTGCCTCCCAACCGCCGGAGCTCGGCCCCACGTACACCTGCGCCACGGCCGCCCCCGGCTGCGTGCCGACGTTGGTCACGAGGAACGAGACCATCAGCCGCCCATCCGCCGCTCGCGTCTTCAAATGGCCGTAGCGAAAGCGCGTGTAGGAAAGTCCGTACCCGAATGGAAACAGCGGCTTCAGCCCTCGCTTCTGGAACCACTTGTATCCGGCCGCGGCGCCCTCCCGGTAATCGATTGAAAACGGTTGACCGTCGGCAATCCCCGTTCCCGGCAGGACAGGATGCGGCAACTGCCCGAGCGAGGCGGGGAAGGTCACCGGCAGGCGACCTGACGGGTCTACCGCGCCGAACAACACCTTGGCGATCGCCGGGCCACCACCGCTGCCCGGATACCATGCCTCGAGCACCGCCGCCGCTTTGCCGAGCCACGGCATCAGCACCGGGCCGTTGGTTTCGAGTACGACGATGGTGCGTGGATTGGCCGCCGCCACGGCGGCAATCAATTGATTCTGACTCCCATCCAGAGTCAGGGAGACATCCTGACTCTCCGCCGCCCATTGAGTCGCGAAGACGATCACCCGATCGGCGCGCGCGGCCTCCCTGGCCGCCGCGGCAATGTCGGCTCCGTCCAGATATCGGATGTTCGCCTGTGGTGCCTCTCCCATGATGGCTCCAAGCGGGGCCGAGGGCAGATAGACCACCGGACCCGGCCACCCCGTCGGCTGCAGTCCGGGCACCGCGTTGCCTCCCACCGGAAATACCGTCGATGAGCCGCCGCCGGAAAGCACGCCGCGATCGGCATGTCCGCCGATGATCAACAATTGCCGCACGCCGCGCGCGAGCGGCAGGATGCCGGGAGCGTTCTTCAGGAGCACGATACCCTGCTCCTCATCCGCCTCGGCAACACGCGTATCGGCGGCGAAGTCGATGGCGCCATCGGGTTTTCCGACGGGGTGATCCACCACTCCCTCGGCGAACATCGAGCGCAGAATGCGCCGCGCCATCTCATCCAGCCGCGCCGCAGGCACCCTTCCCGAGGCAAGCGCCGCACGCAGTGCCATGCCGAAATAGCGCTTCCTGTCGAACGTATACGCCGACTCCTGATCGAGTCCCGCAAGAGCCGATCTCACCGTGCTGTGCACGGCGCCCCAATCGGACATGACGTATCCGGGGAAACCCCAGTCGCGATCGAGCACTTGAGCGAGGAGCCAGTGGTTCTCGCAGGCATATGAGCCATTCACCTTGTTGTAGGCGCACATCACCGCTCCGGGCCGGCCCTGCTCGATCGCCAGCTCGAAGGCCAGCAGGTCCGACTCCCGGGCTGCCGCTTTGGAAATGTCGGCGCTCAGCACCGTACGGCCGGTTTCCTGGTCGTTGAGCGCATAGTGCTTCACCACCGCGATGACATGTTGCGACTGGATGCCGCGGATCTGCGCGCCGGCGATCGTTCCCGCGAGCAATGGATCCTCGCCCGCGTACTCGAAGCTGCGTCCTCCACGCGCCTCGCGCACGAGGTCCACTCCAGGGCCGAGGAGCACGTTGAAGCCCGAGGCACGTGCCTCGGCCCCGATCATCGCCCCGCCGCATTGCGCAAGTCGCGCATTCCAGGTCGCGGCGGTCGCCAGGCCGGAGGGCAACGACGTGCGCTCCCGATACGCATCGGGCGAGGAGTGCTGCGTAGCCACTCCGAGACCGGCGTCCGTGAGCCACTGCGGCGGCAGCCCCAGGCGCGGGATGCCCGGGACGTAGCCGGCGGAGCCCTTCCGCGCCCCGGGCGGCGGTATGTAGTGTGCGCCGGGCTTCGAGTCCGGGCTCTCGGACGCGAAGTACCCGAACACGAGTGAGAGTTTCTCCTGGCGAGTCATCGCCTTCAGCGCTAGCTCCGCCCGCGCGTCAGGTGACAGGCTCGGATCGAGCCAGGGGCGAGGGGCGCCGGCATCCGCCGCGGCGGCGCGCGCCGGCAAGGAACCCAGGAGGAGGATCAGGGTGAAGCAAGTCGCTCTCGCGCAGAACATCACGCGCCTCACGATGAGTCGAGGATCCTTAGGATATGGTAGCGTGGAGAGACAATCGAGAGCGAACCCGTGGCGAACACGCTGATTCACGAGACCAGGCGGCTGCAGTTTCCGCTCGACACCCTCGTCGACGCCCTGATCGAGCTCGAAGACAAGCAGGGCCATTGGCCGCCGAAGGCGACTGTGGTCGGAGCGAGCATCGAGCACTCGACGACTACCGACAATGACCGCGTGATCCTCTCGGTTCACCGGCCGGAAAGCGGGGAAGTCATCGAGCGCCGGTACTCGCTCCCCATGATCGCCGCCGCCATCGTCAACTACTGTCTGACCGTGCGGGTCCCGATGCCGCGCAACTCGACCAAGAGCATCGAGGTGCTACCGGATGGCGTCGTGTTGGTGTTGGAGAACACCGTCATGCTGCAGAGTCGGCACGAGGAGCTTTCCACCCTGCCCGCGGGCAGTGTGCCGACGGCAGCCAGCCTCGCGCCGACACCCGACACCGCACCGCCAGCCAGCCTCGCGCCGACGCCCGGCATCCTGCCGCCGGCAGCCAGTCCCGCACCGGCGCCGGACACCACGCCGCGGCCGGCGAGCCCGTCCCCGAT
>JBAUOO010000032.1:0-2362 GCA_049579785.1 Steroidobacteraceae bacterium | reverse complement strand
GCCCTGCCGCCAGCGCATGTGCGCGCGTCGCGGTCGCCGTGACATCGGCACTGACGGGACTGCCCTTCTCCAGGTGCTCGATCATCAGCGGCAGCGCCGCGATCGCATTGCGCAGCACCTCGAGAATCGCCGGGCTGCGGGTCAGGGTGTTGTCGAGAATGCGGTTGAGGAGGTTCTCCACCGACCAGGCGAGCTCGCCGAGCTCGCGGGCGCCGACCATGCGCCCGCTCCCCTTCAGCGTATGGAAGCAGCGGCGCACCGTCACCAGGGCTTCGCGCTCGAGCGGGTTCTGATCCCAAACCGGGAAGCTGCGCTCGATCTTGACCAGCTCCTCGCGCGCCTCCTCGATGAACAGCTTCACGAGCTCCGGATCCGCATTCTCCGCCAGCGCCGCGAGCCGCGCGGTGGACGAGGGTGTCAGCACCGGAGGCGTGTGGGCGCGAGAATCCGCGTCGGTGGCGCTTGCATCCGCGGGTGTCGGGGGCGAAATCTGCACCGTCTTGGCGAACGCGGACGGCTCGAGGGGCGGCACCGTGGGCACGGGCACCGCCTCCTGCTGCGCGAGCGCCTGCACGCAGGCCTGCGCGTTGTCGAGCATGTACCAGGGATCGCTGCGCCCCGCCTGCAGCGTCTCCATGTAGTACTCGACACTGACGATCGCATCGGCGAGCCGGTCGAGAAAGCCCGGGGGCAGCGCCGGCGCGCCCGGACGCATGACCCGCTTCAACTGGGTGGTGATCGCTTCGACCACTTCCACCGCCCGCGTCTTGCCGAGGATCAGGAGCGCCGCCTTGAGCCCCCGAATCAGTTCATGCCAGCTGTCGAGCCCGGCGCCATCGAGAGTGCCGCCGACGCTTTGTGTGACCGCCTCCTTGATCCGCGCGAGGTTGAGAATGCACTCGCGCAGAACGGCGAACTGGACCTGTTGGAAGTCGTGATCCTCGCTCTGCTCGAGCGATGTCCCGCCCGCTTTCGGCAGGATCATCCCGACGAGGCCCTCATCGAGCCGATCCTCCACGCCGATCAGCGCCGCGGCGATCTCGACCAGCGTCGCCTCATCGGCGCGCAGGCTTCCGGCCACGATCTTCTCCAGCTTCTCCGTCTGCGCCTGCACGATTGCGCGCAGCTCGCCGAGGCCGAGCACGCCGAGCGTGTCGCCGATCTTGCGCAGCAGCTCCACCTGCGGCCCGAGCTCCTGCGGTTGGCCGGCGCCACGGCGCACGAAGATGTCGAGGACGTCCTTCACCTTGGAGAGGTCCTCGCGGATCGCGGCCGCGACCGTCTGCATGAGCTTGACGCTGGGCGCGGAGAGACTCTCGCGCTCCTGCTCGATGCTTTCGTCGACCGGCAGCAGCTCCGCGAGGCGGAATGAGGCCCGCACCGCCGCGACTCGCGGGCCGCTCGATTCCGCGCGACCCACGTAATAGAGCAGATTGTTCAGCAGCTCGACGGGCGGGTTCTGACAGGCGCGCGCCTCGCCGAGCTCGTACAGGCGGCGGATCTCCCGGTCGGCGAGCCCGAGCAGGCGTTTGACCGACACGCCGCCCTCGAGGCCGTTCTCGCGCAACGCCTCGATGATCGCGCCCACCACCCACCAGAGCTGGAACACCGGCTGGCGGGTCGCGCTTTGCTCGAGCTTCTGCGAGACGGAGGCCAGCGTCTCGAGATTGTGCTCGATTCGCTCGCCTCGGATCCAGCCGATGAGGCCCATCTGAAAGCGGGCGCGCAGGCGCCGGCTCCACTGCTCGATGTTGAGCGGCGGCTCATCCGCGGGCGTCGTGACCGGTTGCGCCTGCTTGTCGGACTTCAGGTTGAGAAGGAGGAGAGTCCCTTCGGAGAGAAGCGAGCTGCCGCGCACCGCCCGCAGATCGTTGAGGAGCGGCAGCAGCACGAGCGCCAGGTCGCGCCCTCCGGCCAACACCCGCTCGAGGTAACTCGGCAGCTGCACCATCGCGCGCAGCAGCGCATCGAGGCTCTCCGCCTGGCCCTTGCGCTCCGTGGCGGTGGCAAGAAGATAGGCCGCGACCTGCTCCATCTCCTCGGCGAGCAGCGCCGCGCCGTAGATCTCGAGCACGCGCAGCACCCCGTGCACCTGGTGCAGTTCCTGCTTGCAACGCTCGAGCAACGAGACGTTGTCGGGCTGCTCGACGTAGGTCTCGAGCGCGGTGCGGGCCTCGGCCAACGTGGCATTGAGCTCGCGGCCGACGAGGTCCAGCGTCTGAGAGGCGACTTCCGGCATTACTCAGGTGCCGCCCAACGCGGAAATCTGTCTGACACTACCGCTGGCCGCGGTGTTGGGATGGGCACCGGGGGCCGGTGCGGCTGAGCCGCCCGCGCGACCCTCGGGCGGGCGCCGGAACGC
>JBAUOO010000031.1:0-2131 GCA_049579785.1 Steroidobacteraceae bacterium | reverse complement strand
GGGCGTCGTCGGCCGCAGCCCATGCTCGAGAAGTTTGTGGTCGACCCAGGCGAAGAATGCCTCCACGTGCGGCTTGCTGTGGGTCAATCGGTGGAGCCGCTTGGCCTCGCCGGCGAGCCTCTGGTCTCGGATTTCCTCCTCGACCTGGTAGAACGCGGCGATGCGCGTGAGCCCCTCGCGCACGCCTTCGGGGTCAGCGGCCTCGGCCTCGAATAGTTCTCGTCTCGCGTGAGCCCAGCATAGGGCGTGGGTGATGCCGACTTTCTTCGCGTAGCTCGCGTAGACGGCGTAGCCATCGGTCAGCAGCACCGAGCCTGCTTTCGGGTCGGCGCCGAGGGCGGCGTACACGTTCGCCCCCTCGCGCGAGGGAAAGTACGGGAAGCACACCTCGTTGTGCTCTCCGTACACCGGCCAGAAGTAGGCGGTGCGCATCTTGCCGCGCTCGGTCCGGCCCGCCTTGATTGGGGTTTCATCCATCGCCTTCACGCGGCTTTCCCGGATCGAGGCGAACTGAGCATCGTAGATCGGCTCGAGGAGCCCGATCGACTGCTGCACGAGCTGCGTCAGCCACGGCCGGCTCACCCGGATGCCAGCCTCCTCGAGGCGCTGGTGCTGCCGATATAGCGGCAGATGCCAGGCAAATTTGTCCATCAGCAGCCCGGCGAGGAAGCTCACATCCGCCCGACTCCCCTCGATCACCCCGGCGGGGGCCGCGGGACAGTGGATCGTGCCGCTCTCGCGGCGCTTTACGACCGGGCGCACGTACTTGAGGATCACGTAGCTGCCGGGGCGCTGCGCCAAGCGATGGGTGAGCTTCTCTCCGATGACCTCGAACTCGCTGGCATCGTCGCCCTGAAGCTCCGGCACCGGCAGCTCGATGGTCTCGACCGGCACGCGGCTCTCATCGAAGAAGGGGGCCGACTCGCTCTCCTCGGCCGCTGCATCGTGCCGACTCACCCGACGCGCGTGGGCCGCCACCATGCGCTCCTTCGCAGGCAGCTCCCGATCCGGCGGGGCGAGGACCTCGCCCAAGGCGAGCTGCTGCTCGCTCTCGAGCACGCGTAGCCGCTCGCTTTTCTGCCCGAACAGCTGGCGTCGGAACCACTCGAGCTGGCGCGTGAGATCGGCGATCTGCGTGCGCTGCGTTTCAATCAGCTCCATCAGAGCTTTGACTTCCGCGCTCGCGAGCCTTTGCGGATCGTTCGATTGCGTCTCTTCTGACACCCCGCCATTATACCGTACACTCGATGTTAGATGTTTGTATTTTCTCGGGCACGTAGCGGAACCGCTTGCGTAATCTGCCGGGCTCGATCCCCTCGAGCAGCAGCTTCAGCGCCGTGAAGTCCATCTCGCGTGAGCGCACTTGCGACCAGTCGCCGATAAAGCGCCCGGCCTCGAGCCGTTTTGCCCAGATGCAAAATCCTGAGCGATCAAAATATAGACACCGCAGCTGCCTGCCGCGGCGGTTGACGAACACGTAAAGTGAGCCATCGGTCGGATCACGGACCAAACCCTGGCGCACCAGAGCCTGCAGCCCATCGAACGAGCGGCGCATGTCGCAGGGCTGCCCGTACAGATGCACCCGGATGCCTCCTTCGGGGAAAAACATCAGCCGCGCACCACGCTCAGCGTGACCCCACCCCCGAGCTCGAGGCGAATCTCGCATCGCGACGCGCTCGTCCCGAGCGCTCCCAGGTCAACGAAGGGTTTGACGATCTCGCGCCGGACGGGAACAGCCTTTACCGGCTTGCCCGGACCAGGGCCTGGGACCTGCAGCACCTCACGCCAGCGTCGAAACACCCCCGGGTTGATCTCCTCCTGCCGACAGAATTGCGAGACCAAAAGGCCGCTCGCTGCCTGGCGCGCGAAAATCTCCCGCCATGTCGCCTCGTCCCGACGAATCCGCTTGCGTACTTCCATCGACTCGCTCCCGATCACAAATGGGAGCGCCAGTCTCAATCACCCGATCAGAATGGGGAAGAACGCCGCGGGCTTACCGGTTACGGCATGCTGGCGGTCGTGTGCGCCGAAGCCGCGTGGCTCGCAGAGGACCGGGAGGGCGTCATCCGGGAGGTCCAGCCGGTGTATGAGCTCACGCGAGGACAACGCGATCCGCGGATGAACGGCGAGC
>JBAUOO010000030.1:0-39912 GCA_049579785.1 Steroidobacteraceae bacterium | reverse complement strand
TTGTCATGCGAGCAATATCTAGGTACTCCTGCGGCATGCAGACTTCGGACATGAAACCCTTCGAGGAAGCTAGAGATCAGTAGTTTCCAGTTGCAGTTGATCTCCGCTCTGTAGGTATACTGATAATTCTGTTCATGGAACGGGTACCCGGAGAGGTCATCGCAGATGGCGCCCAGATACTGCTTCAGCGTTTCACGCGGCATAGGGGACAAGTGGACAAAGATGAAACCTTCCCACATGTCAGTTGCAACCTGCCTTAGACCCATTCGCTCCTTTTCAAGTCCATAGAAGTTGAGCTCATCTGGGACGAACTTCAAAGCTCCGCTTAGATCGTAGGTAAATCCGTGATAGGGACATTTGAATGCCCCTACATGACCCCGCTCGCTTTTCTCCCAGCAGAGTTGGCTACCTCGATGGGAACAGACGTTGTGAAATGCGCGGATAACACGATCTCGGCCGCGGACGACTATCAGCGAAGCATTGACCGTTGGGATCGCCTTGACGAAGTAATCACCAGGTTCGGGGATTTGTTCGGCGCGCCCCACCATTAGCCAAACGTTCGGCCATAGCCGCACCCGCTCGCTTTGAAAGTAGTGCTCCGAGATGAATGGCTCAACAGGAATACCCGGACTACCAATCTCCGGATGCTTCTTGAACCAACGCTTGGTCTCAAGGTATGACTCGTTACCATCTGCCGGTACGCTAGACATCGAGGGGCTCCTACCTAGGCGGAAGCGTGCGCTAGAATCTACGCAGCGGTTCTTGACAGCGCCAAGTGAAATTATTTCAGTAATCCATTCCCTGCGGGAATAGAAGGGCATGACCGTAGCACAAAACTCAGGAGAACATCGCGTCAACCAGGATGACAAGTCTGAACGGGCGGCGTGGCTCGATGGCCGGGCGGTGACGTACGTGCTCTCGGTATAGTTGGGCGAAGATCTCCTAGAAGCGCCCCGTTGGGAAGGGGCCGGTTTGCGTTCACCGTGAGGCAGAGGTGATGCCGGGGCCGGCGCGTGCCGGCCGGACGATGTCCATGTGGCGCGATAGGCCCCCGTGAGGCGGCAACCCCAGTCCTATTCAGGGTAATGGCTGGCGGGTCTGCTCGAAACCATCGTAGATCTACTCAGTGCAGGGCCGATTCGACGCGCTTGTCAAAGTGCGGACGATCGCCGCAATGAAGTACTAGTCTTCGGGCACGCTGATCCACCGGACCAAGCATCACTCCGAGCACCATGTCCTTTCTCAGACCCTAAGCGTGACTCCACGGGGATGCCTCGCGCCGAACATATCGGAAATCCGCGCCGACCCCCCATAGCTGCCAATGCACGACTACTGTCTCCTCGTGACCATATAGACGCCTATACAACCATAGAGGCAGGCGGGATCGCCGCTATCCGGGCGCAAAGGCACGAAGATGTGATTTGTACGCGCATCCACAGCGACGGAATGCGCCAAGTCGCCGGTGCGTGCGGCGAGCGACGGCCTTGCCGGCACAGCGCTATCGAGCGCGATGAGCTCCGGGCCAGTCGGCTGATCATATGCGCTCAGGTAGAACCGCTCGTCCCGAGGGTTGAACGCGATTTCATCGGACACGATTCCAGGGAAGGAAACCAATTGTTTTTCGGTGCGCAGATCCAACATTAACGCACTGGACAATTCGCGGCCCGATTTAGATTTCTGCTGCCGACATCCGAGCAGCAAATGCCCACTCAAGCTGAGTGCAATCCCGTTCGGGTGACATCGCGGGATTCGAAGCATTTTCACCACCCTTTTCGCGACAGGATCTATGATCGCCAAGCCACCTTCTCCGTGCCTTAATTCGGGGACGTCCAGATAAATCAAACCAGTCTCCGGCGACCACACGCCCTGTTCTAGGCCAGCCGTGGCATTCGGAAATGATAGCCTTCCCAGAATTGCGTGCCCTGGAGCCGTCGAAATCAATGTGGCCACCGGAATACGTTCCGACGGGTTATCCGCGAGAACGAGCTGATCGCGAGGGTCATAAGTCAGCTCATCAACCCGCGTCTCACCGCCAGTTGAAATCGTATCCACCACACGTCCGGTAGCCAGCGAGACAACCTTGACCGTACTGTTGCCATCTCCAACCCAAGCTTCCATTCCGTATACTGTCGCCACAACCACCACACCCGAGGGCCCGTTCAGGGCCCAGTCTGCGGCCTTCCGGGCGCCGCTGAATCCTCTTACGCTGAAGAGAAACGTTCCGGTGCTAGCCTGATAGACATCCAGTGATCGGTCGCTGACGTCAGCCAACACAAACCGATCAATGGAGTCATCAACCAATTCGATGTCCCAATCAACGAAGGGATGAGACGCAGAAGCGCTTGGAACCACCAATGTTCCGACCCGCGACAATACTTCCCCCGCCTGTGCGTGCGTGAGCCACAGCGCCAGCAATACAAGCCACGCGACGCGAATAAGCACCCCGGTACTCTTACCACGAGTGCACGTCGATGACGTTGAGTATCGGCCGCCAGACCTCTCACCTATACACATCATCTATATTCCCCCGTTATGGCGGCTTTCAGACTTCTAGCGGTGACCGTCAGCGAACCACTTCAGACAGCGAACCTTTTACTCTCAGCGTAGTACCAATCGGCGACAATCCGGCGAGGAACGGCCGGCGCAGTAGGAAGAATAATACTGTTGCGACCAGCGCACTTACACTGCCGACGATTGAAATCGACCACCCGGTTTTGGCAGCATCGTGAAACACGTAGTCAGTGAGCATGCCGGTGATTGCAGGTCCAGCAGTGGCCCCAATCAAGTTAACCGCGAGCAAGTAGAGACCCGAGACCAATCCGCGCATTCTGTTGGGAGTGACTAATTGTAGAGCTGCCGCTGCTACACCAAACGGAGAAGCCGCGAGAAACAGCATGATGCCGATGTCGCACAGAGCCAAAGGCGCAGTCGGAAGTGCTCCGAGAACAGCGAAAGGCACGATTAGAGCAAGTGACGCGGCCAATGCCACTCGTATGGTTGCATCGGGGATTCGCCTCGACTGCATCACGTCGCCCGCAATGCTCCCGAGCAGCATGCCGGGAATCGCACAAACGATGAGAAGAAGCCCGACCCAGTAACCAGCATCCGCGGGGCTGATTCCAAAACGCCGTGTCAGGTAAGGACGCAGCCAAAGAAAAAGGATACTGGAAGGGGCCGCTACGAATCCAAACCCAAGGAAATGCATGAGATAAAGATATCCCCGGGCTCGGATATATGCGAATGTCTCGCTCAACGATGGCCGTTCGTCGGTCGCCTTATCCGTACGACGCTCGGGTTCGGAAACGGTTGTCATCAAAAGTGCTACGAGCAATCCCGGCAATGCAACGACAAAGAATACGATCTGCCAGGAATGAATTGATCCGATGAGAGGCACTTGGAGAACGGACATCTGATGGACCCGCGCAATAACTGCTCCTCCGACAATCATCGCTAGCCCAGAACCGAAATAAATTCCTGTGCTGTAGAGTCCGAGCGGAGCACCGCGGCGATTAGCGGGGAATAGGTCAGCGATAAAGGAGTAGCTAGCAGGTGATAAGCCGGCCTCACCGATTCCCACGCCGATGCGCGCGATAAAGAGCTGGTCGAACGTCTGAGCCAATCCACATGCAGCCGTCATTAGGCTACAGACCACGACGCTGATGATGACCAAGAGTTGACGCTTCGTGTGATCCGCCACCAATCCGAGCGGGACACCGAGCCCGACGTAGAAGATGACAAAAGCGAGCCCCGCCAGGAGTCCGACCTGAGTGTCGTTGATTGCGAGATCGTGGCGCAACGGCTCTACGATAAGGGCCAGAATAGACCGGTCGATAAACGCGACCGTATAAGCGAGAAAGAGCACTGAAGCCGCAAACCAAGCTAACAGTGGTCGTGGCCAGGAGCGCTGTGAGCCGGTGTCTTCTGTCATCAGTTGATCCTAAGCTTAGATCGAGGATACGCATAATCGACGCGATACCAATATACTGCCCAGCCCTGTGTTTTGTGCAGCTCAGGCACGGTCAAACCGGGAGGTCTGGGAGGTCCATCGCCTTCGGTCCGACATTCTGCAAGTCGTTTTCCTGTCTTACGGGGGTATGTCTCGCAATAGCCCGTCGCAACTGAATGCTATCAAACTCAAAGGTCTAGAACGAGTCGATCACTTAGTGATCTGGAACAACAGATCGTCATTGTTACATCTGCCGCCGCTTCATGGGCCAGGATCGAATCCCGATGGTCGGGATAGCCGGACAGTACTCTAGTTTCACACGTCCCACAGAGACCTTGACGACACGAATTCGGCACATCTATCCCATTATCTTCTAGTACCTCCAGGATTGTTCTCCCCGGCGGTATTCGAAATTCCTTACCGCTCCTCGCGAGGTACACAACAAACTCCCGCTCGGGCTCACTCACAGCAAACCTCTGATGAATGGATCCTCTCGATAATCCGCACAGTAAGGGCGGAAGCGCCCCATCGCACCGACCTTCAGCTCCTTGCGTGCGAAGGCGCTGACCCGGGATCCCTCAAGTCTCGAGAGATGCATGAGGCGATGCGGCTCTGCCAAGCGTAATATCAGCGCAAGCAACGGACTTTGTCCCCCTGCGAGCGGGTGTGCGTTCGTATCTTCTGCCAGCGACGCCGAAGCCTCCGAGAGGGTGCACGCTCGGACAGTTTGCCGCTTTCGCCCACCAGGCCCTGCACCATGAGCACGCATCGCCCGCGCGCCTGCGCGACAGCGCGTTGCAAGAACTAACCGACCGCGCGTCCATCAGCACGGTTGCATGCACCACACTTGGGCTATCACACCCGATTCGAGCGCCTAGCATACTGAGGCCTGAGCGCAGGAACGCAACGAGCGTCGCACGCGGATCCACCTTCGCCGTGGTCGCGTGGCTGCCGACGACCGATAGCAGCTCGACGGCATCACTGGGCATGGATGAGAGCGCTCGCCTCGCGATGCCACGTCGCCCAATCGCGGCCGGGATGCACTACGCCACACCTTGCGCAGCGCCGTGCCGTCTCGCTGCGATTGTAAAAGTCTGCATACAGCGGTGGCAGATCATCGACGATACTCGTGAGTTGGCATTCCGCCCTGTGCACGCGGTGACCACACGCACCGCAGTACCATTCGAACGCATCAATCGTCCCCGTGGGACGGGCTCGCTCGATCACCAGGCACAGTGATTCCGACTGCGGCCTCTGCGGCGAATGGCGCACGTGAGCGGGCATAAGAAAGATGTCTCCTTCCCTGAGCGGCACTCGCTCAAACTGCCCGTTCTCCGCGATGAGAACCGAGGCCTCGCCCTTGAGTTGGTAAAAGAACTCCTCGTACGGATCATCGTGAAAGTCCGTACGTTCGTTCGGACCGCCGACGACGGTGACGATAAGGTCCGAGTTGCACCAGACCTGCTGATTGCCTACCGGCGGACGTAGCTCCCGCCGATGGCGCTCGATCCAGTCGCTGAGGTTGAGTGGCAAACCGTATATCAACATGCGAGACCTTCCGCGTTCTTATCTCGGCGCGGTTGGCGCGAGCCCGCAGGTGTCGAAGGCCGCTCGGATCGCGGCGCGCTGAGCGTCGGTAAGCGCCAGCAGCGGTCGACGCACCGGACCACCTACTTGCCCAAGCAGCTCTTGCCAGTACTTCTGCTGTGCATGAGGGGTTCCCGGCGGGCGCGTCTGAGCGAGCGCGCGCCGCACTGGCTCTAGGCTGTCGCGAATTCGCCGCGCCGCATCATACATGCCAGTGAACGCCAAAGTCGTGTACTCATGAATGCGCCGGTCGGCTGCGGTCTGATAAAGAAGCGGCGGGACGGAGCAGAGGTACAGCCGCCATCCGAGCTCTACGATGTTATCCAACCACTCCGCCTCCGAAGCGGAGCTGACGATGAGCGTGTCACGTGCCATGGAAGTGAGCTCCTTGTACATAGCCCGGGGAACGCTGTACTTGATAGCTACGACGTTCTGGCACTCCGCAGCGATCTCTGCGCAGATTGTCGGACTCATTACGTAGCCCGAGTCCGGATGACTCCACATCACGATGCCGATGTCGACCCGCTCGGCGAGGTATCGATAATACTCTCGGACGGTACTCTCGATGTGCTGGCCGAAATGCAGCGTAGGGGTATGAACAACGATATAGTCCGCGCCGGTTTGCTGCGCGTGCTCCGCCAGCTCGAGGACGGTTTGAAGGTTCTGGTCCGAACAGGAGACGGCGATGCCACCAGGGCTGCGGTGCTCGCGTGCCGCCTCCACGGCGATCTCACAGAGGCGCTTGCGTTCCGAAACCGACATCGAAAAGAACTCACCCTGCTTGCCGCAGATAAACAGACCCGCGATCTCGAGCTCGACCATCCAGTGCCGAAGGTTTCGCCGCCATCCCGGCTCGTCGAGCTCGCGCTCCGACCGAAACGGGGTCGGAGTAGCCGACCAGACGCCTCGGAGATGTTCTTGAGCGTATTCCTTCGCATGCCTGCGGTCGTACTTCATGTGGCGGGCATTGCGGCGCGCATGGGTGCCCAATATCCGAGCGGGAAACGAATCCCGGCCGGCATAGCGACCACGCGACCGTGCTCATAGACGGCCGCCTGATGGCCGGATGGGCAGCCGGTAAATACGCGCGGGACCATTCGTAGAACTGAGGTTAGATACAGTCATCCGGCACCACAAATGAATTTTCCTCAGTTCGCCATTCCTCCGTCTGGCCGCCCATCAAGGGAGACCATCATGGTCCAACCGAACCCGCACTGGATCGCGGACAGCTTCTGCTGGAGCGCTGAGCGGTGCGTCTCGCCTTTGCCCTGGACGCGATTTCCTGGTGTGCGAACATCGCCGGATTCGGCAATGAAGTGATCCGCGAGCTGATGCTGCGTGCCTAGGAGAAGCGCTTTACGGCGGTGTCAGATTCTCGATCAGAAAAGCGACGGTTCATCCGGCGTTCGGTCCAGCACAGCCCCGCCACGGAGCGACCTTTCCGGAGGAGCTCCGCTGATGTGTACATTAATCCGTCGCGAGAATAGCCTGGCAAAAGTAAGCGAGGGAAATCGGCGTTTCCCCGCGAACCAGCTTTAAGCGCCTGAAATTATTAAGGATTCCTAGCCCCATGCGGAAGCCAACTCTTGATTTTGGCACAGACATGCCACTCCGCATTGACCTCCTCGTAGGTCTGCGATTCGCTTCGAGAATCACCTTCATGGATTCGATGATGCCAAAGTCACGCCTGATGGCTCAGAATGATTTCGTGCTACAGCGTTCCACGACTGAGGCACCGAGGGCCTGCGAATGACGGAGCAGTTCATCACAAGTCGGCCGACCGAGCCAGAAGCGAACGCGAGTGCGCGCGCCAAACACAGAGAGGTGCGTAGTGGACAACCTGATCGACACACATCTGACAGCCAGTCATCTGCGTCTGCTCGTGGCGATTGTGGAAGAGAGAAGCTTGGTTGCAGCCGCGAAGCGCCTAAATATGACCCAGCCTGCAGTTACAAAATCCTTGCAAGCGGCAGAACACCAGTTGGGTATTAGACTATTCGACCGGACCGCAAGCGGAATGGTTCCCACAGTGTATGGCAGAGCACTTGTCGCGCGCGCTCGCGTAGTTCTTTCTCAGCTCAGAAGCGCAGTTCAAGAGATTAATGATCTCAGAGCAGGTACCGCAGGAAGGATAGTCGTCGGGACACTCCTTACGGCTTCAGCTAGTCTTCTACCGGCTGCAATCGCGCAACTCGGGAAAAGAGGCAGAAACAATGTAGTTACTGTTGTGGAGGGAACAAACGACGTGCTGATTCCTGGCCTGAGAAGAGGAGATGTCGACATCGTCGTGGGTCGCCTTCCTGCGTTTACAAACTCTAACGACCTCAATCAGGAAATACTCTTGTTCGACGCCGCCTGCATCGTAGTGAGGCGCGAGCACCCTCTCGTGCGAAGTCCGGACCTGCACCTCCCGGATCTTCTGAAGTGGGATTGGATTCTACCGCCCCTCGAGACAAGACTTCGCAGCGACATTGAAAAGAGCTTCAGGGATGAGGATCTCACTCCTCCAATACCGGCTGTCGAGTCTGTATGCTTTCCCGTTAACCAGGCACTACTCCTCACGACGAACTGCGTGAGCGTATGGCCTGGACAACTGGCCTCTCATTCACTTGAGTTCGGTGGCGAAATCGCGATCTTGCCTATTGAATTGCCAGCAACGCGCTGCCCAATCGGAATCACATCACGCAAGGACTCCCAATTATCGCCCGCGGTTCAGATTTTCCTTGATATCCTCCGTCAGATCGCAAGAAGCGCACCTCAGAGCTCCTCACATAACCCCGATGGTCACTCTCCGCTTCCGCTCCTTCCACAGGGTCAGTGATGCCGCGTGCGGACGCGACGCACCTCTTATTTTGCAGGTCCGTAGACAGCGAAGCCCATCAGACCATTTCATCGTTCTCTCCTGGAAGTATGCTAACGGTGAGCGTCTACTAAAACAGCCAAAGCCTCGGCCACCCGCGGCGTGCGAGTCGCGGTAAGTATTCGCGCAATCGCAGCTCGCGCTTTTTCACCCCAACTTATGCCGATGGATGATATCCAGCACGGCACGGCGAACGTCCACAGTCACCGCAGCAGCACCTTCCTCGAGCGGATAAACCGAACGCTGCGCGATGAATGCTTTCGCCTGCCCACCGGCCCACATGGTACATCGGCCCGGTTTGACTCCCGATCGGTTTCCGCGACACCACAAGCTCGAGAGCTTCCATCACGCCACTCGCTCAAAAGACCGCCCCTCGGAAATATGAAGCTCACCCTCATCAGCTCAGGCAGGCATGGTCGCCTTGCAGAACGAATCGGCCTTACGCGCGCCCGCCAACGGTGCGGCCAATTACCTGCTCATTCCGTTTACTTATCATTTCATGAATTAAATTCACTTGGCTTCGGCTGACAACCAAGAAGAATTGGAGAACAACGACAGCCGCAGAGCTCTCAGCTGCGTGGCATGACGAGCGAAAGTCCCTTTTGCTCCTTTTGGGGGTGTGTTATGGCGCGCAGTGTCCGAACGGCGTATACGGCTTTACTATTGGCTATTGCTTGGCAAAGTGTCGCTGGGGCGGCGCAAAACGCCGGCGCCTCATCAGCTCGTCTTCAGGAAGTCGTAGTAACCGCGCAGAAGTACAGAGAGAACCTAGAGACGACTCCGATTGCAGTCTCGGCACTCAGCGGAAGTGAACTGAAAAATCGCGGCTATACGTCGGTCCTGGACCTTATAGGAGCCGTTCCCGACGTCGGCGTAGTAACCAACACTGGCATCGCCTTGATCTCCATCCGCGGGATCACGTATTCCAATATAGTACCGGGCGCTGACTCGAATGTCGCAACGTATGTCGACGGCATCTACCTGGCAACAAAGGAAGATGTAGGAACTGCGTTCTATGACGTCGACCGACTCGAGGTCCTGAGAGGCCCGCAGGGCACCCTCTTCGGACGGAACGCCTTGGGCGGCGCCCTAAATGTAATCACGAATCAGCCAACAGACGCTTTTGACGCCTCGTCTGACATTTCGTTTGGAAACTATAACTCTCTAAATACACGCGAAATGATTAACGTTCCACTCACTCAAACCGTACGAGCTCGATTGGCCATAGCTACGGATAATCATTCGGGTTATTCCCTCAATCTCTTCAACGGCAAGTATTATGACGATCAAAATGCGGCGAGCGCCCGTCTAACGATCGCCGCAGATCCGACCGAGGATTTATCCTTCATCACGTACATCGACTATCATCGAGAGCACGATGGCGATTACGCGGCTCACCTGGGTGGTATCGTAAATCTGGCGTTTCCGTTGCAAGGCGTTTTGGCAGGAGGAAGCTCCATCCCCCTTGCCCCGAATGGCCTTGCGATCGATCCGCGCCTCCTCGATGATTATTCGATCCCGGCCAATCGCCGTATCTCCTGGGGCGTTTCCGAAGTTGCCACGTGGCTGATCGACAGTGGGTTGACATTCAAATCGCTGACTGGTTACCGTCATTTTAATGGTCTTGATGCCACCAATTATCAGGGGACCACTTGGCCGTTTCCCTCTGATTACCCGGGCGATAACTATGCGCAATTCAGTAGGACTTACCAAGCCAGCGAGGAACTTCAGCTCCTGGCTCACTCAAGTCGTTGGGATTCCATTGTCGGTTTATACTACTTGTACAATGTCGTTTGGGACGGTGGATATACTTTTGGTCTGAATCCTATTCCAACATCGTTCCCGTTGACAGCGACGGGAGACATCAAGAAGCCAGCGTACGCCGCCTACTCGCAGGCCACCTATAAAGTCACCCACCGGCTTCGCGCGACAATAGGTCTGCGATACAGCTTGGAAGGCAACTCCGACAATACCACGTGGACATCAATGGGAGCCCTGCTCGGTGGCTTTGGGCCCTGCGTTGTATTTCCAAATCAATTATGTCACCAGGTTGCGGAGACGCGATATCACGCGGTGACGCCGCGACTTGAGGCGGATTATCAATGGACAGATGAGCTTATGACCTATTTGAGTGCCACAAAAGGATTCCAAAGCGGCGGCTTTGAAATTTCATCTCTCACTCCTGCATTTAAGCCCGCGACTGTCTGGTCGTATGAGTTTGGTTCCAAATTCATGAGCGGCGATCACCGCTGGTCGGCAAACTTCAGTGCCTTTCACGAGGTCTTCACAAATATGCAGGTGCAAGAGGTCGTTGCCGGGATCGACGAAATACGGAATGCGGCAACGTCAAAGCTGGATGGGGTGGAACTCGAACTAGCGGCTCGCCCGTTCGCTCCACTTACAATCAGGGATGCTGTTGCGTACCTGGATCCTCGATATACAAACTTCACCGAACAGAATCCGGATTATCCTTTCATGGGGCCTCCCGGACTAGTAAACAACGAAGGCCACCAAATTCAGGACGCCTCAAAGGTCACGAACAATATATATCTGGCTTATGCCTTGCCGCTAGGCGGAGGCTCGTTGGTAACCTCCGCGGAGGCGAACTGGCGTTCCAAGGAATACTTCTCAGAGTTTAACGACCCGTACGAGATGCAACCAGCATTTTGGATGTTCAACGCGAACGTGCGCTATACGGGCGCAGATGGCAGGTGGTACATCGAGGGTTACGGAAAGAATCTCGCGAACAGCCTCATTGTGTCTCAGACGAGCATTGGCGGCTGCGGGTGTCTGAATTCCTTCTATTTCCCCCCTCGCACGTATGGTGTTACGGTCGGGTATCGATACCGCTAAACGTAAGCCAGCATGGTGACGCTACAGCGGCCAGACGCGGACGTAAGAGCTGAAGCGGGGCACTTCCTCGTCAAGATGCGAGCGGGAGAGTTAATTTGTGTCGAGGTCACGCCTGGCGCTGATGCCGACATCGCAACCTGCGCGCCACCGGCTCTGCCAGACCTCGAGCTACTGGTAGATCGTCGCATCGACGCGCGAACGTTTGAGGCCGCCGCCCCATCGTCGGGCTGCGACAACATCGAGCAGCGGATGGCTGTTTCGGCAATGCACGGAAGCGGACTGCAGAGGTGCGACTATCTCGAGGCCCGCGAGCGATGGATCGAGAGCCGGTGAATCCGTTTGCTCCCGCGATTACCCTTGAACCGACCGTTGCCGTTGGTGGGCTCGGCGCTATCGGGTATAGCGTCGCCGAGGCGGTCGACCGCGAGCCAGCGGGCCTTCGGCTCGCAGCTGTCAGCGCTCGCGACCTTGATCGCGCCCGCATCCGGACGGAGCACTTTCGCAGGCCTCCAGCGGTGGTGACTCCTCAGGCTCTAGCAGAGTGCCAGATCGTCGTGGAAGCGGCACCAGTCGCGGCTTTCGACTCCATCGTCATCCCTGCCCTCGAGCAGGGCCGAACGATAATCATCGCTTCGGCTAGTGCGCTTCTGGCTCGCCTTCACTTGCTCGAGCGCGCGCACGCAACCGGAGCTTCCCTCATCGTCCCCTCGGGAGCACTCGCGGGTCTGGATGCTATCCGCGCAGCAGCAATCGGCATGTTGGAGAGCGTGACACTTGAGACGCGTAAGCCTCCAGCCTCCATTGCCGGTGCGCCGTACCTTCTTCATCATGGGATCGATTTGACAGGGATCACGTCCCCGACGTGCGTGTTCCGCGGCAACGCACGCGAGGCGGCAGCAGGATTCCCCGCGAACGCGAACGTGGCGGCGGCGCTGGCGCTGGCGGGCATCGGTTCAGAACGCACTCGTGTGGAGATATGGGCCGATCCGAATGTAAAGCGCAACACGCATACTGTTCGGGCGGTTGCGGATTGCGCAACCCTGACTTTCTGCATCGAGTCGGTTCCTTCGCCCGACAATCCACGGACCAGTCGACTGGCGGCGCAATCGGTCCTAGCCTGCTTACGGAGCATGGTGGCCAAGCTCAGGGTGGGCGGCTGAGGCCCGCCCCTGGCAGGCGTTGGTATCACATGAGCCACTTCCATTCTGGATACCCGAAAGCCGAACATGGGTACCGCTGTTCTTTCGAGATCTGACGCCGTTCGGGGCCATTGGTACCGGAACGGTGACACTGATCCCGAGCGCCCACCTGTTTTGGTTCTGGTGCGCGAACGGCGGAGCCCCTTGCCGCGACCCTACATATCTCAGTGGTCACTACAGCGCAGCAGTCATCGACCTCTGCGTTGGCATTGAGCTACAGGTTGAACTATCGAGCCTGTCCGCGCGAGCGTGAGGTGGTGATTAGCCACGAGAATTATGTGTCGGATGCGGGGACCGCGCCCGCGACAAAGTAACAGACTATAAGTTCAGATTCCATTTAGGCGTGCGCCGAGCACTTCGCCTCTAGCATGTCGAGTAAAGCGCCCATTCCCTCTGGTAATGGCCGATCGACCAGAATTCATTAGCACTGCGGCCGAATCTTTAGCTAAAAGAGAACATGCGACTTCGAGTTAGTGACAGTATGACCGCAGTTTTGGTGTTTGAGAACTACGTTGGGTGACGATCTCATGTTCACTGTTTCGAGCAGGCGCCGGAATAGCAGTGTCGCGGCGGCCGCATCACGCTCGCTCTCCGGAGTGCTTCGCGTGCGTATGGCCCCGAAGCGTCGCAGCATACAGTCCTGTCGCTCCTGCGGCTCTGCGAAGACTGTTCGATAATCGGGTGATCTGAACCCAAGAATGAGGCATTCATAATGGACCAGAGCGCAGGTCGCCTACCGGAGTATCCGAAAGGAGAGCTTTATATCAATGGCCAGTGGACAGATGCACCCAATCGGGCTGAAGTGGTCAACCCAGCCACGGAGGAGGTAATCGGGACGGTTCCCTTGGTGTCAGAACGAGAGCTCGACTCGGCACTCGAGGCTGCTAGTGTAGGATTTGGCATATGGAGCAAGACTGCGCCCGCTCAGAGGTCTGAGATCATGTTGGCTGCCGCGCGGCTGCTCCGTTCGCGTATCGACGAGATTGCACACTCGATAACACTCGAGCACGGGAAACCCTTCCAACAGGCACGTCTCGAGGTGATCAGAGGGTGTGAGTTCTTTGAGTGGGATGCAGCTGAGGGGCAGCGGGCTTACGGTAGGATTATTCCGAGTATGCCGGGTATCCGTTATCTCGTTTTGAGACAGCCGATCGGCTCAGTGGCAGCATTCTCCCCTTGGAATTTCCCTCTGAGTCAGCCCGCTCGCAAGATTGGGGGCGCTATAGCGGCCGGCTGCTCGGTAATCATCAAGCCAGCTGAGGAGACTCCCGCCGGGGCATTGCATATTGCTCGAGCCTTTCATGAGGTTGGGTTGCCTCCCGGGGTGCTGAACATGGTTTTCGGAGCGCCGGCACAAATTTCTAACCGATTGATTTCGGACGATCGCATCCGACTCGTGGCATTTACCGGATCCACGGCCGTGGGAAAGCAGCTATCGGAGCTCGCAGCTAGGAACATGAAGCCGGTGTTGATGGAACTCGGTGGACATGCTCCTGTGATCGTATGTGATGATGTCGATCCTGTCCGCGCCGGCGCCGATTGTGCCATCCGCAAGGCTCGCAATGCCGGCCAAGTGTGCACGTCACCAACGCGGTTTTACGTGCATGAGAAAGTATTCAACGATTTCGTACACTCTTTTGTGGAAACTGCCGGGAAGGTCGTGGTGGGCAATGGGCTTGATCCAAGCACCCAAATGGGGCCGGTAGCGAATCGTCGCCGTCTGGTTGCCGTCGAGAGCCTGGTTGAGGATGCGAGACGACAGGGCGCCTGCGTGGCAACAGGAGGTGAGCGCCTCAAGCGACGTGGTTTTTTTTATCCCGTGACCGCACTCGTCGATGTGCCGCGCACGGCCCGAGTCATGCGTGAGGAGCCATTTGGTCCGGTGGCCGTGATCAATTCCATTCGATCGCTCGACGAAGGCATCGAGGAATCCAACGCTCTGCCCTTCGGACTAGCCGCATACGCATTCACGCATTCCGCGCGTAATGTGGATATCCTCCTTGACAGAGTTCAAGCTGGAAACCTATCTATCAACACGCTTGAGGCTTCGGTTGCCGAGACGCCCTTCGGGGGCGTGAAGGACAGCGGGTATGGCCGCGAGGGTGGCTCCGAGGGCCTTTCGAATTACACGATTGTGAAGAACCTGTCGCACTACGTACGCTGGTAAGGGTTTCAATGATCGGCGCTTCCGCAGTGTGACTGGACCCGAGGCGAAAGGCGGCGGCGCCCAATGGCGCATGATTCATTTCCGCAGGGGTCCCTGAATGTGGCCTCGACGCCGCTCCAGTGGACCCATGGCATGAACCTGGAGCAACTCGCTGACCGGCTTGACAGCAGCCATTGCGCTGGCGCGTCTACCTGAGTCCAGGCAGGTTTTTCATATTGTTTTCATATGTAGAAAAGCGTGGGTTCAAGAGAGAAGTCGTAAGTGATTGATTTGGCGGAGAGAGAGGGATTCGAACCCTCGAAGGGCTTTTGACCCTTACACCCTTAGCAGGGGTGCGCCTTCGACCACTCGGCCATCTCTCCGGCCTGGCGAGAATAGGGTGGCCATGATACTGCAACCGGGCCGGGGCTGCTCAGCCCGTCCTCAGGGCGATGGCGTGCCTCAGTACGGCATTTGCCAGGCGATGCCGATGCTGCTTCCCGGATCGTTCTCGGGGGTCGTGCCTTGGGCCGTCGAGGTGCCGTTGCCGAGGCGCGTGAGCAGCTTCAAATACTGGCTGAGGTCGATGTCGACCTGAACCTGGCTGGTGCCGTTCGTGCTCTGGGTCGCGCCCACGTACACCCGGTTCGAGATGTACTTCCCGGCCATGATGCTGGCACCGGTTGCCGAGGTACCGCCGCCCGCGGCGGCTCCGCCCGGTGGCGAAGCGCTGCCGACCGAGAGCGTGTTGAGGCCCAAGCCTTTCTGGATCCAGGTGAGCGGATTCCATTTGCTGCCACCGCCGCCGCCCGGACCAATCCCGCTGAGGCTCGCAAGCGCAGCGCCCGTCTCGGCAACCTCGATGGCGCTCAGCTTGGAAGCCGGCTTGCCGAAAAGAAGCAATGCCAACAGATCGTCCTGCGGCAATGGCGGATTGCTCGAGAGCGATATTTTCGGCGAATCGGCGAAGCCGGTGACGTGCAGCGTGACGGTCGTGGGACCATTGTAGGTAACGGTCGATTGCGCGATGAAATCGAGCGTGGGATCGATCTTGTCCTTGAGGCCCTGACCGTTGAAGCTCACCCGCCCGGAAGTGAAATTGAGGCTCGTCCCCGCGAGTGAGAATGTGCCCCGGATCATGGAAAACCCGCCGCTCACCTGCGGCTTGTCGGAAGTCCCGGTGACCTTGAGCTCGCCCCCGAGCTGGGTGTCAAGACCCCGACCCTGCACGAAGATGGCCGCGGGCGCATCCAAGGTGATGCGAAGACCGATGACGAGCCCCGGCCCGGCCGCGGCCGGCGGCTGAGCCTTCTGTCCGGGACGGATCACATTCAACGTGGCGACACTCGGCGGCAAGCCGTTGGGCACGTTGATCGAGGCGTGATTGACATGGAGAGTGCCCGTGATGTCCATGCGCCGGCGCAGCGTCCCCGCCACCCGCATGTCGGCATCGAGATTCGCCGTCAGGATGTCGTTCGTGATCGGTTGGATCTTATGAGCCGACAGGAAGATGTGGATCGGCATCCCGGGCTGCAGCACGCCGACGGTTCCCCGGGCGGAGAGCCGACCCGGTCCGGCGCGCGCCGTCAGGCTCGCGATCCTGAGGACGCCCTGGCTGCCGACGAGCCGCGCGTTGATGTGATCGAGGTGCACGCCTTCCGCGTAATCGCGCAGATCTCCGTTGGCGAGGCGTACCACGCCCCGGATCTGCGGCGCATGCGTCGTGCCGGAAACCGACGCGTCGACCGTCAGGGTTCCCGCGGCCTGCTCGCCGCGCGCCTCGAGAATGGAGTTCATGAGCGCGGCATCCATTGTGCCTGCGACCCTGAGAGCCACCGTCCCCGTGCTGCTGAGTGGTGCGCGCCCGCTCAGCGTCAGTCGTGACTTTCGGCCCGCGGCGAGCTCGGCGAAAACGCGCGCGGTTCGGCGCCGAAATCGCGCCGAGCCGTGGAGGTTCACGGCGGGCAGCCCGAGCGCCGCCGAGTTGGCGAGCTTAAGTCCGGTGAGCTCGAAGGAAGCGCTGCCGACGGGCGCGGTGCTGCGGCCCCGAAGCTGCGCATCGGCGTTGAGCTCGCCCGCCGCCAGAAGATCCGGGGCGACGGCGTCGACCAACCCAACCTCGAGGTGATGAATGGACGCGCGAAAATCGAGTGTGGGCGAGAGCTGCCCATCCAGAGCGAGAACCGCCTTCTGCGCACCGATCCGAAGGTTCCGCACCCGGATTCCACTTGCGAGCATTACGCGCGCCGGTGAGATCAGATGCGCCGTCTGGCCGTGATAGCGCAGTTCAACGCGCTCGAGCTCGAGCACCCGCTTCAGCTCGTTGAGCCGCGCGCTTACGCTCAGATCGGCGGGTGAGCCCCGGAGGCGGGACTGCGCCGAGAGTGCGATGCGCAGCGCATCGAGCGGGCCCAGCGCCGACAGCCGCGCATCGCCCGAGAGCCCACCCGCGACGACATGACTCGCGATGAGTGCGAATGAAGTGTGTGCGCCGCCCGCTGCGGGCGTGAGGTCGACGCTCGCCGTGATGCCGCCCTGCAGCGGCCTCCCGATGAGGGACTGCAGATCGGCCAGGTGAGCCAGCCGCAGGCGCAGGCTGCCGCGGGCCGTGGCGAGGTCGCGACCGGCTGTCAGGTTCCCGTGAATGGCGAGACTCTTCCAGGTCGCACGCGGGATGATCAGGTGGAAAGTGTTGGCGGCGGCCGCCCGCTCCACGGAAGCGCTCAATCGCAGCGGTGCGCCATCGAAGCTGCCGTTCGCCTGCAGACTCGCGCTCGGGGCCGAGGGCAGGCCGCGCGCCTTAAGGCCTGCCTCGATCGTGCCCGGCGGCGAGCCTGCGACCGCGAGCTTCGAGCGTACCTGCACATCGGCGGTCAGGGACTGCATCGGTCCGTCGGCCGTACCCGTGGTGTCGAGCGAGCCCGCGGCTGAGGGCCAGATGAGCGCGAGCCTGGGGAGCGAGACCTGCCAGTGCGCGTGCAGTGACTGCAGGGGACCGCTCGAGGCTCCAGGTCCCGAGCGCTCGGCGGTCCCGTAGGCTCTGACGAGGAGCGCGCGCCCCGTCAGCTCCAGAGTGTCGAGGTCCACCGCGGCCGGCGTTATGTTGCCGGAGAGGTGCACTCGCGCATCAGCGCCGAGGAGCCTGGCCGCGAGACTGGCGCCGGTAAGAGCGCCCGTGCCGCTCACATCCAAAGTCGTGGCTCGTCCGCGCTCCGCCAGCTTGCCCGAGAGACTCATCGTGCCGTGGATGTCCTCGTGATAGTGCGCCGCGAGCGCGCCGAGATCGCGCAGCCTCAGATCGAAGGTGGCGCTGCGCGAGCCTGCCGTGATCGCCTCGACGTGCGCCTCGAGCAAGCGATGGGTGAGGGTGAGTTGGAGCGGACGCCCCGGAGCCTCGAGATTCAGCGTCGCGTTCAGATCGAGCGGCGAGCCCTGAAGAAGCTGCGGCTGGGAGCCCGTGAGCACGATGCCGCCGGCACTGGCGCTCAGCGTCAGCACACGGCCGTTGGCCGCGAGATTCGCCTGCAGCGACCCGAGCTGCGCCCCGTCGGAAAGCTCGAGTCCCTTAAGATCCAACACGCCGGTGGCCTGGGGCGCCGATACGGGTCCGAGCCAGTGCCCCCGCAGCGTCACGCGCCGCCAGGCGAGCCCGGGCTGGGGCGAGATCGCGGGCGAGCTCACCGAATACGTGAGATCGGCCGCCCGCCTGAGCAGGTCGAGCGTGCCGTCCGCCCGAGCGCTGAGCTGCCCGGCGTGCGCTACGAGCCTAAGCCTCTCGGCGGCGCGAGCTCCCTCGAGACTGGCGAGCACCGAAAGCGCACCCAGATCGGGGAGATCGACCAGGTGCTCGAGCGGCCCGCCCGCCGGCTCGTCGAGTTTCAGGCTCGCGCTCATTCGCGAGCGCGACAGACGCAATGCCAACTCGTAGTCCCCGGTGCCGTTGGTGCGCCGGGCCACGAGTCGCGCGTGCGCATGGCTCATCGAGCGGTAATGAAGATCACCCCTGATGTCGAGGCGCGCACTCATGCCCGCGGCGGCCGGCTCGAGCACGAGGGCATCGACCACCACCCGATCGATATCGATCGCCGGCAGAGGGAAGCTGCGGCTCGATCGGCGGCTCGGCGCGGAGGTGCTCACCGGGCGTCTCACGACAGCCGCACGGCCGATGCCGAGACTCTCGATGTGCAAGTGCCACGCGATCAGCGCCCACGGCGACCAGTGAAGCGCAACGCGCTCGGCAGTCAGCCACACGCCCTTGCCGTCGCGCAGCTGCAGGCTCGCAATCTCGAGATCGTCCGGGAAGGCGCCGCCGAGCCCTGCGATGCGCACGCGCCCCGAGGTGAGTTTTGCCGTCTCGCTCTCGAGGAGCCCGCGTCCGGCCGCGGTGTTGCCGATGATGATGACTGTCGCGACCGTGAGCAGCACCAGCAGCAGCAGGCCACCCAGGCTCCAGGCTGCGATACGCCAGGCCCGCGCCATCAGAACGCCTGCCCGAGGCCGATGTAGATCTCGAAGCGATCATCAGTCGGTCGCCGCCCGGTCGGGAAGGCGACATCGAAGCGGATCGGACCAATGGAGGTGTAGTAGCGCACGCCCGTTCCCACGCCGACTCGAAAGCTGCCCGAGAAGGGTTTCCGGCTCTGACTCACTTCGCCTCCGTCGGTGAACACGACGAAACCAAAATTCGTGCCAACGCGCTGGCGAAGCTCGAGGTCGGCGACCTGGATCGTCGTGCCGCCCTCGGGAATGCCGCTCGGCGCGCCGTTGATCTGAAATTGGGGACCGACGGACTGATAGCGGTAGCCACGGATCGTGCCGCTGCCACCGGCATAGAAGCGCTCATCCGGTGGCAGGTTGTACCAGACGGCGCCCTCGGCGAGCCCCGCCATGAATCTGGTGGCGAACACGGTGCGGCCGGATGGATCGCGTGCGAACAGCGTGTGCAGATCCAGGTAGTGGATGAGGCTCGCCTCGGTCACGAGGAAGACCGTGCCCGCGCTGCTGTAGGAAAACGTCGGTGTGAGATGGAGCGAGATCCGGAACCCGTGCGTCGGGTCGGCGAGCGGCGAGGTGAGTTTGGTCGAATCGTAGCGCGCGGTGACCGGCAACAGCAGCAGCTCGTACGTGCGGATCTGCGAGTAGTCGCACAGCGAGATGCCGCTCACGTTCCCGGAGGTGCCGGAAGGCGCCGGACAGGTCGCGCCGGGTTCCCCAATCACCTCGTGCTCGTAGGAGACCCCGGCGGTGGCCCTCCACAGAGGGGAGAGCTTGCGGCTCAGGAGGGCGCCGGTGATCTGCCCATTCTCGGCATACGCCTGCAGCTCCTGCCGCAGCGCTTCCACCGAGAGACTCAGCGACTGGCCGCGCCGGCGGTAGTCCGGAATCGTATAGGCGAGCTTCGCGTCGTAGCCGATTCCCGTGCTCGCCGTGCCGCCGAGGTTGATGGCCGTCGCCGAGAAGTCGAGTTGCTGCCCGCCGCCAAACACATCGCGGTCGCTCCAGTTGACACCGCCGCTGCCACCGAGATCGCTCGAGTAGGCGGCGCTCACAGCCACGGTGTATCGCTTGGCCTCCTGCACGTCGAACGTGATCGGCACCCGCTCCTCTGAGTCGGGCTTGCCCAGTGTGACGCTGACCGTGGAGAAGACCCCCAGCGTGAGCAGGTCCTCGCGCGCCTTCTCGATGGCGGCCGCATCGTACCGCTCGCCCCGATGCACCGCGAGTCTTCGGCGCACCAGCGACTCGTGCACGTGCTTCAACCCCTCGATCCTGATCTTCCCGATCCGCACGCGCGGACCTGGCGTCACGGGAAAGCTCAGATTGAGCACGTGCCGGGCTGGTTCTTCATAGGCAACCGGCTTTTCGACCTGCGCGAACGCATAGCCGGCATCCGTGAGCGCGCTCTGCAGGGCCGAGCCGGCCGCAAGGACATCGGAGGCGACGGCCGGCGCCCCGCTCGAGAGCGGAAGCTTGCGGGCCATGGCGGACGGCAGAGCACCCTTGATCTCGATACGACCTATGCGAAAGAGCGGACCGAGCGTGGGATCGATCCTGACATGGGCGTCGCTCTTCTTCGGCAGCGCACTCAGCGCATCGCCGAGACCGATGCTGTCGAGGCCCCTGCCGTTGATGGTGATGGTGATGGTGCCGTCGTAATAGCCGAAGCTCTGAAGGACCGTCTGCAACCGTGAGACATCGCCGCGCGCGCGCGCGAAGAGACCGAACGGATCCACGGGAGCGCTCTTGCGCAGCGTCTCGAGCTGCGAAGTCAGCTTCAGGGTCGAGTCGATCGTTTTGTCACCAGAGGAAATCCAGTCCACCTCGTAGGGTTGCGGATTGGCCGCGCACGCGCAACGGATGCCAAGAGCGCCGCACGCCAGCAGGATCGCAAGGCCGCGCCATCGGCAGGCGCCGCCTGCAGCCTCCGGCACACCGAAGCCCATGCGGATCACGGATTGAGTCACCCTCCCGGTCGGAAACGGCTTGAGCTCTTCGGCCCGACGCTGCCGCGCTTTGAGGCGGGCGCCGTCGAGCACGGCTCATCGGCTCAAACGGTCCGGATGGAGATTCTGTTCCGGGCGAGTTGTTGGAATTGAGCTCTCAGACCGAGCCGTACCGTCCCGGAGGGCTCGTGCCGTCGCGCGTCTCCTCAGGGAGAGCTTCCTCCTGCTGCGGCTGGCCCCCGCCCGACTGCTCACGCTTGATGCGCTGGTAGATCTCCTCCCGGTGCACGGCGATGCTGCGCGGAGCCTCGATCCCGAGGCGCACCTGGTTGCCCTTGACGCCGAGTACCGTGATGCTGACGTCATCCCCGATCATCAGCGCCTCGCCCACTCTTCGGGTCAATATCAGCATGGCTGCGCCCTCCTGTGCCGCGACTCTACTCCGTTTCCCCGGGTCGCAGACGACCCCTCAGGCGCCGAGGCGCGCCCGGACGAGGTCTGGAACCGACGCCAGCGCGGCATCGAGTGCGGCCGGGTTGTTGCCGCCGGCCTGCGCGAAATCCGCGCGGCCGCCGCCCCTGCCGCCCAGCTTGGCGGCGATGGCCGCGGCCAGCTCGCCCGCCTTGATGCGTGCGGTCTGATCGGCCGTTACGCCGGCCACGAGCACCACCTTCTCCGGGCTCTCCACCGAAGCGAGCACCACCACGGCCGACTTCAAGCGGTCCTTGAGGGCGTCGACGGCGCTGCGCAGCGCGCCGACATCGGCTCCCTCGACCTTCATCGCCACGACCTTCACGCCCTGCACTTCCACCGCCCCGGAAGCGAGATCCGCGCCCTGGCCGGACGCCAGACGATCCTTCAGCGTGCGCACTTCCTTTTCCATCTGGCGGATGCGCTCGAGCGCATCCTGCACCTTCTCCTTCACATCTTCACGCGAGCCGCGCACGATCTGTGCCAGGTCCTTGAGCAGCCCATCGCTCTGCTCCACGTACTCGATCGCCGTCTCGCCCGTGAGCGCCTCGATGCGGCGCACACCGGAAGCAACGCCGCTCTCGCCGATGATCTTGAACAGACCGATGTCTCCGGCGCGCTGCACGTGAGTGCCGCCGCAGAGCTCCATGGAGAAGTCCCCGATGCGCAGCACCCTGACATCCTTGTCGTACTTCTCGCCAAAGAGCGCCATCGCACCCGCGGCCACCGCGCTCTCGTAGCCCATGAGCTGCGTCTGCGCGGGAGCGTTGCGACGGATCTGCGCGTTCACCAACCGCTCGATGTCGGTCAGCTCCGCCGGCGAGAGCGCTTGGAAATGCGCGAAATCGAAGCGCAGCCGGTCGGGCGCGACCAGCGAGCCCTTCTGCTGGACGTGCGTACCCAGTTTCCTTCGAAGCGCCGCATGCAGCAGGTGCGTTGCCGTGTGATTGAGCGCGATGGCCCGGCGACGATCGCCATCCACCTGCGCGCTGACGCGCTCACCGACGCGAATCGTCCCCTCCGACACTCGGCCGATATGCGAGTGTGCCGCGCCACGCTTGACGGTGTCCTCAACGAGGAAACGCGACGCCGTGCCCGTGAGCGAGCCGGTGTCGCCGACCTGACCGCCGGCTTCGGCGTAGAAAGGCGTACGGTCCAGCACCACCTCTCCCTGCTCCCCGGCACGCAACTGCTCCACCGGGTTGCCCCCCTTGAGCAAGGCGAGCACCTGGCCTTCCGCGACCAGGCCTTCGTACCCCTGGAAAGTGGTGCGCACATCCACGGCAGCACCACCGCGGACATCGACGCCGAACTTGCTCGCCTCCTGCGAGCGCCGCCGCTGCTCCTCCATTGCCGCATCGAAACCCGCCTGGTCGATCGTGAGGCCGCGCTCGCGGGCGATGTCTGCCGTGAGATCCGCCGGGAAGCCGTAGGTGTCATAGAGCTTGAAGACGGTTTCGCCCGGGATGAGCGCACTCCCCGCGGCTTGAGTCCCGCGGGCGCCGAGAATCTTCGCGATCGCGCTCTCGAGCAGCTCCATGCCGTTGTCGAGCGTCTCGGCGAAGCGCTCCTCCTCCTGATTCAGCACTCGCTCGGCGAGCTGCCGGTCGCGGGTGAGCTGCGGGTACGCGCCGCTCATCTCCCGTTCGAGGACGGCGACCAACTTGTAGAAGAAGGGCTCCTCGATGCCGAGCTTGTAGCCGTGGCGGACCGCGCGGCGAATGATGCGGCGCAACACGTAGCCGCGTCCCTCGTTCGAAGGCAACACACCGTCGAGGATCAGAAACGTGCACGAGCGAATGTGGTCGGCGATGACCTTGAGCGAGCTCGCGCCGAGGTCGCCCGTAGCGGCAAGCTCCGCCGCCGCGCGGATGAGGCTTTTGAATAGATCGATGTCGTAGATCGAGTGCACGCCCTGCAAGACGGCGGTCATGCGCTCGAGACCCATGCCGGTGTCGACGGAAGGTTTGGGCAGCGGCGCGAGCGTACCGTCCGCGGAGCGCTCGAACTGCATGAAGACGAGGTTCCAGATCTCGACGAAGCGATCCCCGTCCTCATCGGGCGAGCCGGGCGGCCCGCCCGGGACTTCCGGGCCGTGGTCGTAGAAGACCTCGCTGCAGGGGCCGCAGGGCCCCGTATCCCCCATTGCCCAGAAATTCGATTTCTCGCCCATCCGGGAGAAGCGTGCCGCGGGCACGCCGACTTCCTTCAACCAGATATCCGCGGCCTCGTCGTCCTCGCGAAACACCGTTACCCACAGCCGCGCCGGATCGAGATTCAGGGTCCTCGTGAGGAACTCCCACGCGAAGCGGATCGCGTCGCGCTTGAAGTAATCACCGAAGGAGAAATTCCCCAACATCTCGAAGAACGTGAGGTGCCGCGCGGTGTAGCCGACGTTCTCGAGATCGTTGTGCTTACCGCCCGCGCGCACGCAGCGCTGGCTGGAGACCGCGCGCACGTAGTCGCGCCGCTCCTTGCCGAGGAAAACGTCCTTGAACTGCACCATGCCGGCATTGGTGAAAAGCAGCGTCGGGTCATTGCCGGGCACGAGCGGGCTCGAGGGCACGACGGTATGGCCGTGCTCGCGGAAAAATTCCAGGAACGCGCGGCGTGCATCCGCCGCGCTCAGGTAGGGAGGCTGCATCTGTGTCTTCAATCCGGTTCGAGATCGGCACCCGTGGCCGCCCGGATATGATCCGATGAAAAGCCCCGATACTGCAAAAAGCGCGCTTGGCGGGCCCTCTCGGCCCAGGAACCGGGGGGCGCCGCGCCGAATTTGCGCCGGCGGACGGCGCCGGCCAGGGCTCGCCAGTCGGGACCGGACTCGAGGGCGGCATCGATCAGCGCGCGCGGCGCTCCGAGGGAGGCGAGCTCGGCGCCGATCCGCACCGGGCCCCGCCCGCGCTCGGCCCGCGAGGCGACGTACCGCTCGGCATAGCGGCCATCGTCGAGGAGGCGCTCTTGCACCAGCTCCGCGATCACGCTGGCGACGAGCGGCGCATCGCAGCCGGCGCTCCGCAGCTTTGCGCCGAGCTCACCGGTCAGGAAGTCGCGCCGCGCGAGCAGGGTCAGCGCCGCGGCGCGGATCGCTTGCGGATCGGCCCCCGCCTCAGGCCGAATTAGCGGCTTCGCCACCGTTGCGCTGCTGGCGGACGGGCAGGAGACGGACGCGGATCTGCTCCTCGATCTCGCGCGCCACCTCGCGATTGGCCTGCAGATAGGTGCGCGTGTTGTCCTTGCCCTGCCCGATGCGGTTGCCCTTGTACGAGTACCAGGCGCCGGACTTCTCGATGATGCCCTGCGTGGCGCCCAAGTCGATGATCTCGCCCTCGCGGGAGATCCCCTGACCATACATGATCTCGAACTCCGCCTCGCGGAAGGGCGGCGCCACCTTGTTCTTCACCACCTTGACGCGGGTCATGTTGCCGATGACCTCATCGCCGTTCTTGATGGCGCCGATGCGGCGGATGTCGAGGCGGACCGAGGCGTAGAACTTGAGCGCGTTGCCGCCGGTGGTGGTCTCCGGGTTGCCGAACATCACGCCGATCTTCATGCGGATCTGGTTGATGAAGATGACGATGGTGTTGGAGCGCTTGATGTTGCCGGTGAGCTTGCGCAGCGCCTGCGACATGAGGCGCGCGTGCAGGCCGACCTGCATCTCGCCCATCTCGCCCTCGATCTCCGCCTTCGGCGTGAGCGCCGCGACGGAGTCGATGACGACGATGTCCACCGCATTCGAGCGGACCAGCATGTCGGTGATCTCGAGCGCCTGCTCGCCGGTGTCGGGCTGGGAGACGAGCAGATCGCTGATGTTCACGCCGAGCTTCTCGGCATAGGACGGATCGAGCGCGTGCTCGGCATCGACGAAGGCGGCCGTGCCGCCTGCGCGCTGCACTTCGGCGATGACCTGCAGCGTAAGGGTGGTCTTGCCGGAGGATTCGGGCCCATAGATCTCGACCACGCGGCCGCGCGGCAAGCCACCGATCCCCAAGGCGATGTCGAGTCCGAGGGAGCCGGTCGAGACGGACTCGATGTCGAAGCTCGTCGCGCCATCGCCGAGGCGCATCACCGAGCCTTTGCCGAACTGCTTCTCGATCTGGCCCAATGCGGCGGCGAGCGCCTTCTTGCGGTTCTCTTCCATCATTCGATCCACCCGGGAGGTTGCACGAGAGGGGAATCCTCTGCCATGGAATTATCCCACAAAGGGAGTGCGGCAGAAGCCTGCCAATCAGGGCTTTTCGCTGTTATTTTCCGCATTACTCGGTTCAGTCGATTTTGCGGTACCGCTGCACAGGGGAAATGATTCGACAACACTGTATAGCGGGCCCGGCTCTGAGAGCCCTGCTCGCAACCGCAGATGCCCCGGGAAACGCGTACGGCTCTCGACGAGCGCGATCGCCGTGAAGCTCCACACCACCGGATGGATGCTCGTGATGCGTCCCGGACGCGAAACCTTGCGCACCACCGTCACATGCGGACGGAAGGGCTTGAGATCAGGAGCAAATTCCCGGCGGGCGAGCAGGTCCTGAAGCCCGCGCGCGAGGGCCGCTGCCCACGCCGGCGGCGCCGCCGGTAAGGCGCAAAGAAGCTGCGCAGCGCGCCAGTATTCCAGGTGGTCGAAGGCGAGGGTCTCGCCACCGAGGCGCGAGGCAACCGCCTGCCGCGCGATCCCGGCAAGCTCCGGCTGCCGCTGCTGCCGAACCGAGCCCAGAAAGGCGAGCGTCACGTGCAAGTTCTGCGACGGCACGGGGCGACCGCCGCTCGAGCGTGCCGCGTTTCGGGTCGCCTGCATCATCGCCCGGCGCATCGCCTCATCCGGCCAGAGCGCGAAGAAGAGCCGTCGGGTGGGCTCGCGCGCAGGGGCCTTCGCCCGCGGCTCCTCAGCCGCCACGGCCCGCCCGCAGGGCCTTGAGGCCGAGCCGCAGCGCGTGCTCCACCGATTGCCGGCGGACCTGATCCCGGTCTCCGGCGAAGCGCCGGCACTCGCAGACCGCCGCGGGCCCGCGCGCCGCCGCGGTGGCGATGGCGAACCAGACCGTGCCCACGGGCTTCTCCGGCGTGCCGCCGTCCGGTCCGGCGATGCCGCTCACCGCGATCGCCAGCTCGACACCCGTCGCCTGCAGCGCTCCGTTCGCCATCTCGCGCACCGTCGCCTCGCTCACCGCGCCGTGCTCGGCAAGAGTCGCCGGCGAGACGCCGACATCGCGCATCTTGGCGCTGTTGGAATAGGTCACGTAACCGCCGTCAACCCACTGCGAGCTTCCCGGCACATCCGTCAACGCCTTGGCGATCCAACCGGCCGTGCAGGACTCCGCGGTCACGATGCGCCAGCCCGCGGCGCGCGCACCACACCCGACCTCCTCGGCCAACTGATAGAGATCCCGGTCCGTGACGGGCCGCATCGCCGACATACCGATAGCTTACTGCACCTCGGCGTCATCGACCTCGGCGTTGCCCGCCGGTTTCCAAGGCCGCCGACCTGGAGTACGCTAGAGAGGCTCGGGACAAGCACGGCGGATTGCCGGACACGATAATGAACGCATGGGTGGAAGGATCGTGCGCGGACGTCGCCTGGCAGGCATAGCGGCTCTGGCGGCATTTTCCCTGTCGAGCGCGGCGGCGGCGGGCCGATGCCAGTTGCAGCAGTTGGGAGTCCTGCCGGTCGACATGCAGGGTCCGCGTCCGCTGGTCTGGACGACGATCAACGGCGTCAAGGCGCGATTCCTGCTCGACTCCGGCGCGTTCTACAGCGCGATGTCGCGCGATGCGGCCGTGCAATATCAGCTTCCCGTCACGCCCGTACCGCGAGACAACTTCAACCTCGCAGGCACCGGCGGCAGCGAAAAAGCGCAGATTGCCACCGCCGAGTCGTTCGGCTTTCTCGGCGTGAATCTGCCCAAGGTTCAATTCCTCGTCGTCGATCAGAACGTGTGGGGCGACTCCGCGGGATCGATCGGGCAGAACCTGTTGCGAGTCACGGATGTCGAATACGATCTCGCCAACGGGCTCGTACGTTTCATCAAGCCGGTGGGTTGCGGCGATCAGCCGCTCGCCTACTGGGCCCTCAGCACGCCGTTCTCGCTCGTCGAGCTGCAATACATGGACGCCGCTCGCTCCGACCTCAGGTCCACCGCAACGGTCGACGGTCATCGCATCAAGGTTTTATTCGATACCGGCTCGCCCCGATCCATCCTGTCTCTCGATGCGGCGCAGCGCGCGGGCATCACGACGCGCAGTCCCGGCGTGACATTCCTCGGCGTGGGAACCGGCATCGGCAACGGGCCCGTCAAGATGTGGTCCGCCCCGGTCGAGACTTTCCAGATCGGCGACGAGAAAATCGAGCATACACGCCTGCTGATCGGGGACCTGCCGTCCCACGGCGGCCTCGAGGATTGGGACATGCTGATCGGCGCGGATTTCTTCCTCTCGCACCGCATCTATGTCGCCTACAGCCAGAGCAAGCTCTACTTCACCTACAACGGCGGCCCGGTTTTCAACTTGAATGTCCCGCCGGCAGCTTCCGCGGCGGCAAAGACCCCATCCTCCGACGCTCCCACCGACGCCGACGGGTTCAGACGTCGCGGCATGGCTTACGCGTCGAGGCGGGAGCTCGACCTCGCGCTCGCGGACCTGACGCATGCCTGTGAGCTCGCGCCGCGCGATGCCGACGCCCATTACGATCGTGGCGTGACTTATGCGCAGGAGCGTGAGCCCCAATCCGCTCTGCAGGATTTCGACGCTGCCGTAACGCTGGAGCCCGGTGACATCGACGCACACCTGGCGCGCGCCGAGTTGCTGCGGTCGCAGCCCGGGGCTGATTCAGCGGCGAGGCGGGCCGAGATCGTGGCCGACCTCGATGCGGTGAGGCGGCTGGCCGCGCCGGCTGCGAGCCTGCGCCTCACGCTCGCGGATCTGTATAGCAGGCTCGGTAACTACTCGGCCGGCATCGATCAGGTCGATCAATGGCTCGAGCATCACCCCCTCGATAATGACCAGGCTGTAGGATTGAACGAGCGCTGCTGGCTGCGGGCGCTGGCCAATCGGGATCTGCACGGGGCGCTCGACGATTGCGATCACGCGCTCGCGCTCAGACCCTCTGCGCCCCAGACGAACGCGACCCGCACCCGCACGTCCCTGGAAACCTGGACGGACCCGGAGGTCCTCGACAGCCGCGGACTGGTCTACCTGCGCCTCGGCCGAGCGAAGGATGCCATTCGTGATTACGACTCCGCGCTCGAGCGCAATTCCAGGATGCCCACCTCGCTCTACGGCCGCGGCCTTGCGGAGTTGCGCCTCCGGGAGCAGGCCAAAGGCCAGGCGGATCTCGCCGCGGCCCGCAAGCTCGACGGCGGCGTGGCGGGGTTTTTTGCGGGCATGGGGCTCGCGCCCTGATGAGACGGCGCCGGGTGGCTCTCGGATCCCTTCGCAGACTCTGTTGGATTGCGCTTCTGGCGATGTGCCCGCTGACCGCGCCCGCCAGCGCGGCCAACCGCTGCAAGCTCGTGATGAGCCCGCCGCTCGCCGTCAAGATGGAGAACCTGCGGCCGGTCATCGCCACGCAGATCAACGGCGTCGACGCGCGGTTCATGGTCGATAGCGGTAGTTTCTTCGACTTCATCTCTCCGGCCGCGGCGGCGCAATATAACCTGCCGCTGAGCTACGCCCCGCCCTATTACTACGTCGAGGGCGTCGGCGGCTCGTTCGTCCCTAAAATCGCGACCGCCAAAACGTTCACGGTGGCCGGCATCACCGCTCACGATGCGCAGTTCCTGGTCGGTAACAATGACCTCCAGGGCGGCATCGCCGGGCTGTTGGGTCAGAACCTCTTTCGAATCATGGATATCGAGTACGACTTCGCGGACGGCGTGCTGCGCTTCGTGAAGGCGCAGCATTGCGGTCATGAGGAGCTGGCCTACTGGGCCACGACGCAGTCGATCGGCGAAGTCGATCTGCATTGGACCTCGCAGAGGCAGCCAAACCTCATAGGCAATGCGTCCGTCGATGGCCACGACATCGAGGTGTTGTTCGATACCGGCTCGCCGCGCACGATCCTCTCCCTCAGAGCCGCAAAACGTGCGGGCATCACTCCCGGGAGTCCCGGCGTCACGCCCGCGGGCCTGACCAGCGGGCTCGGCAGAAACGTCGTCAAGGTCTGGAGCGCACCGGTCGGGAAGTTCGAGATCGGCGGCGAGAGCATCGAGCACACACGCGTGCTGATCGGCGACATCGGCCTGCCGCGGGAGCTGGGTGCCGACATGCTCCTCGGCTCGGATTTCTTTCTCGCCCACCGCGTCTATGTCGCCTACAGCCAGAACAAGCTCTATTTCACCTACAACGGGGGGCCGGTTTTCGCGCTGAATGCCCGCCAGCCGGCACCGCCAACGACCGCGCCACAGCCGGCCACGGCAGCGCCAATCCCCGGTGCTGCCGCTGCGGCAACGGATGCCTCTGGATTCATGCGCCGCGGAATGGCCGAAACCTCCCGCGGCGAGTTCTCGCAGGCGATCGCAGATCTCACGCACGCGTGTGACAGTGATCCGAGCGATGCCGGCTGCCGTTATCAACGGGGTCTCGCCTATTGGCACGGCGCCCAAGCACGGTCCGCGCTCGCGGACTTCGACGTGGCGATCCAACTTCAGCCGGATGACTTCGAGGCTTACCTTGCGCGCGCCGAGCTCGAGCTGCATCGAGCACCTGCCAGCGCGGAGAATGACCTCGACGCGGTCGACCGCCTCGCGCCGCAGCAGGGGGACATGCGCCTGACATTGGCCAGGCTCTACGCCGCCGCCGGCGAGTATGCGGGTGCCGTCCATCAGTACGACCTTTGGATCGACTATCATGCCGATGATGTCCGCATGCCGTTAGCGCTCAGCAACCGCTGCGGGTCTGAGGCGGCAGCCAACGTGGACGTGGATCGGGCGCTCGAGGACTGCGATACGGCATTGCATCTGATGCCCAAGGCCGCTCCGATCGGCGCGACCGCGGTCGCGCTGAGCAATCGCGGGCTGGTGTATCTGCGTCAGGGCACGCTCGACAAAGCCCTGGCGGATTTCGATGCCGCACTTAAGCTGCAACCCGAGCTCCCGCTGGCGCGGTACGCGCGCGGCCTGGTGGAGCTCAAAAAGGGCCTCAGAGCCGCCGGAGAGGCCGATCTCGCCGCCGCGCGAGCCCACGCCCCTGAGCTCACCAAGCGCTTGATGAGCATAGGTCTGACGCCCTGAGCGCCGGAGGGCGCGCGTGATGCAGCCCGCCTTCGCGAGTTATCGGATAATGCCCCGCGTTGAACGACCAGACGAACACCCACACCCCCGTGATGCAGCAGTACCTGCGCATCAAGAGCCGCCATGCGGATGCGCTGCTCTTCTATCGAATGGGGGATTTCTACGAGCTCTTCTATGACGATGCCCGCCGGGCCGCGGCGCTCCTCGACATCACGCTGACGACGCGCGGCCAATCCGCCGGCCAGCCCATCCCCATGGCGGGCGTGCCGTTTCACAGCGTCGAGAGCTATCTCGCCAGGCTCGTGCGCAAGGGCGAAAGCGTTGCGATCTGCGAGCAGAGGGGCGATCCCGCCAAATCGAAGGGGCCTGTCGAGCGGGAGGTGGTGCGCATCATCACCCCCGGCACCGTGACCGATGAGGCTCTGCTCGATGAGCGCCAGGAAACCCTCGTGGCCGCCGTGGCACGCGAGGGCGAGCGCTTCGGGATCGCCTGGCTCGATCTCGCCGCGGGCCGCTTCACCGTTCTGGAGTCGAGCGGCCGCGGCGCGCTGGCCGCGGAGCTCGAGCGGCTTAAGCCCGCGGAGCTTCTGGTCCCCGAGAGTACCCCGGCGCAGGACCTCAAAAGCAGCGGCGCGGCGCTACGCTCGCGACCCCCGTGGAATTTCGAGCTGGCGAGCGCCTCGCGGCTGCTCACGGACCAGCTCGGCACACTCGATCTGAAGGGATTCGGCGCCGACGAGCTGCCGCTCGCCCTCTGCGCGGCCGGCGCCCTGCTGCAGTACGTGCGCGATACGCAAAAGACCGCGCTGCCGCATATCCGTGGGTTGCACGTCGAGGAGCGCACGGACGCGCTCATCATCGATGCCGCCACACGCCGTAATCTCGAGCTCGATGCCAGCCTCTCGGGCCGCGAGGACGCGACGCTCTTCGCCGTGCTCGATCAGTGCGTCACCTCGATGGGCTCACGCCAGCTTCGACGCTGGCTCAATCGACCGCTCGTGAACCAGCAGGCGCTTCGGGCGCGCTATCAGGGAGTGGCGGCGCTCATCGACGGACGGCGCTTCGAGGAGCTTCGCGAGCAGCTACGCGGCGTGGGGGACGTCGAGCGGATTCTTGCCCGCGTGGCGCTGCGCTCCGCCCGGCCGCGCGATCTGACCCAACTGCGCTCCTCGCTCGCGGCACTACCCGCGCTGAAGCGGCGGCTGCGCGAGATCGACTCACCGCTGCTCGCGGAGCTGACCGGCCGCATCGGGGAGCATGCCGAGGTGGTCGAGCTCCTCGGAAAGGCCATCGCCGAGGAGCCCTCGACCTTCGTGCGCGATGGGAACGTCATCGCGGCGGGATATGACGCCGCGCTCGATGAGCTGCGCCGGATCGCGACTCATACCGATGAATTCCTGCTCGAGCTCGAGCAGCGCGAGCGCGAGCGCTCCGGCATCGCGGGGCTCAAGCTCGGATACAACCGCGTTCAGGGCTTTTTCATCGAGATCTCGCGCAAGGACGCCGAGCGCGCACCGAAGGATTACATCCGGCGGCAGACGGTCAAATCCGCGGAGCGCTTCATCACCGCGGAGCTCAAGAGCTTCGAGGACCGGGTGCTCGGCGCGCGGGAGCGGGCGCTCGCGCGCGAGCGGGAGCTGTACGAGCAGATCCTGACGCGGCTCACCGACGCCCTCGCTCCCTTACAGGCCACGGCCGTCGCGCTCGCCGAGCTCGATGCGCTCGGTTCGCTCGCGGAGCGTGCCTGCGTTCTTGAGTGGAGCGCGCCGCAGCTCGTAGCCGACCCTCTGCTGCAGATCGAGAATGGCCGGCACCCGGTGGTCGAGCGATTCGTCTCGACGCCCTTCGTGCCCAATGACCTCAGGCTCGATGCGGCGCGGCGCATGCTCATCATCACCGGCCCGAACATGGGCGGCAAATCCACCTACATGCGCCAGGCCGCGCTCATCGCGATCCTCGCGCACGTGGGCAGTTACGTGCCGGCGGATCGCGCGGTGATCGGACCCATCGACCGCATCTTCACGCGCATCGGCGCGGCCGACGATCTTGCCGGCGGACGCTCCACTTTCATGGTGGAGATGACCGAGGCCGCCAACATCCTCCACAATGCCACCGCCCGCAGCCTCATCCTCATGGACGAGATCGGACGCGGCACCAGCACGTTCGACGGCCTATCGCTCGCCTGGGCCATGGCCCATCACATCGCGACGCGGCTGAAGTCCTTCACGCTCTTCGCCACCCACTATTTCGAGCTGACGAGCCTCGCAATCGAAGTGGAGGGCTGCGCGAACGTGCACCTCGATGCCACCGAGCACGGCGACGGCATCGTTTTCCTGCATGCGGTGAAGGAGGGACCGGCGAGCCAAAGCTATGGGCTTCAGGTCGCGCAGCTCGCAGGGGTGCCGCGCGCGGTGATCGGCCAGGCCCGCGGTTACCTCGAGGCGCTGGAGTCGCGGCGCGAGCGGCTCGATCGGGCCGAGCGCGACGCCGCGGACGGCAATCGCGCGCAGAAGGAGCTGCCGCTATTTACCGCCACCGCTCCGTCCGAGACGCTTGCCGACCCGCTGCGCGCGGCACTCGCCGCGCTTGAGCCGGACGAGATGACTCCAAAGGAGGCGCTCGCGACCCTCTACCGGTTGCGACGGCTGCTCGACTGAGGCTCGGGTCAGGGCGCCGGCTCGTGGACCGAAGCGCGAAAGGGATTGCAAACGCGCACGCGACCGTACCGCCGTCCATCCTCGAAGTCCTCCGACCAGATCGAATCGAGCCCGCGCTCATCGGCGCAGGCCCAAAGATGCGCATCGAGCCAAGAGAGCTTGTAAAGCGCGGCCCCGCGCAGCGCCGTGCGCAGGGTCGTCTCTATTCCTTGACTGTCTGATCAGCGCCACCGGGGTAACACAATTCCTCCCGAGCTCGAGTCGGGGTTTCCTTGCGAGGGATTTATGAATGGCATCGAGAATCTCGCCCTTCGAGCGGCCACCGCGACAGACCTGGAAGCGGTTCGGGAGCTCCTCGAGCGCAGTGACCTGCCGACCGGCGACCTGCGCACCGCTCAACCGCAGTTCGTCATCGCCCTGCGGAACAATCGGATCATCGGCGCCGGTGCTCTCCAGCATTTCGGCACGGCGGCGCTGCTTCGCTCGGTCGCCGTTGAATTCGAGTGGCGCGGGTCAGGAGTCGGTCGCAGGATCGTCAATGAGCTCGAGCGGCTCGCACCGGCCGCGGGTGTCACCGAGCTCATCCTTCTCACCCTGAGCGCGCGGGACTTCTTCGCGCGTTTGGGCTACGAGTCAAAGGGCCGCGCGCAAGTCCCTCCCGCCGTACTGGAGAGCGCGGAATTCCGCTCGCTCTGCCCGGCCTCCGCGGTTTGCATGGCGAAGAAGCTGTCGCCGGCCTGACGATCCCTCCTTTGGGTCGCATGATGTTTCCCGCCGCGTGCCGTTCGCTGTATGCTTTGTTTGCACGCTGATACCGCACCTCGATGAGGATCGCAAGTGCCGGGATCTTCACTTCGTCTGGACGTCCTGCCCGAAGCGCAGCGTCGGCTTTGGGGGGAGCTTTCCGCCGTTCCTCATGAGTTCACGTTGTATGGCGGAACTGCCCTTGCGTTGCATCTCGGTCATCGAAGATCGGTCGATTTTGATTTCTTTGGCAGACGCGCGATTGATATCGCCTCTCTGGAAGCTGGAATTCCGTTCCTGTCGGGCGCGGCAGTTGTGCAGCGTGAGAAGAATACGCTTACGGCCATCGTGGATCGTGGAGCCCCCGTGAAGGTGTCGTTCTTTGGGGTGCCAAAACTGCCGCGTCTGGCCCCAGCCGTCCAAGCAAAGGACAACGGCTTGAAAATCGCTTCGCTTCTTGACCTCGCGGGCACCAAAGCCTCTGTACTTCAGGTACGCGCGGAGGCCAAGGACTACGTCGACATGGACGCGCTGATACAGATCGGTGGAGTCGGTTTACCGTTTGCGCTAGCGGCAGGGCAAAAGCTGTATGGACCTTCCTTCAATCCCGAAATAACCCTCAAGGCGTTGTCATACTTCGAGGACGGCAATCTGCGCGATCTGCCGACGGACATGAAATTTCGCCTGGCGGACGCGGTACGCAAGGTTGATCTGGATCATATTCCGAGCTTGGACGATTTTTAAGTTGCACGACGATCGCGATCAAGGACTCGGCCTATGAGAGCCATTCCAGTTACGCCTCAAACAGTCGATGTGGCACGCCGGATCATATGGTTCGAGGAGCCGGAGAAGGCGCTTGCAGAGCCGGTCAGATTCATGGCTTACGCAATGACCTACGCGCGTCACGAGGATATGCGCGTGATCCGGCAGTATGTTTCCGATGAAGAGATCCGGCAGGCGCTCGATACCGCGCCACCCGGTATCATCGATCCACGCTCGTGGGCCTATTGGAACCTCAGAATGGGTCGATTCCCTCCACCGCTCCTGCGCAAAAGAACGTTCGACAAAAGCCGCCCTCTTCAACCGACAGCGACCTTATCGCTCGAGGAGCGCCGGCGCGCAGTGCAGGAATGGCGCGCAAAATACCGCCCCGAAAAGAAGCAGTAAGGCGGTCACGCGTGACGAGCTCGCCAACCGTTCTCAACACTCAGCCCAGCGAGAACCGCCCGTTCGTAAGAAACAGGCCCGTCTCGCGCGCCACCCGCGCCGATACCAACATGCCCATGTGGCTGACGGGCAGCACGATGTGATCGGTGGCCCCCGCAAGACGCGTCTCGCTGACCCCCACCGTACCGTCGCACTCCTCCTCGAACCCCGCGAGAAACTGACCCAACCCGATCGATTGCGTGCCGGCGATGATTCCGAGCGGCCGCCCGAAGCTCCAGCGCCGCTCGCAGGGCCGCAGCAGCTCCTCCGCGACCGACGGCCCCATGAGTGCGCCCACGAGCCGCACTCGAGCGGCGGCGACGGCCGCGCGACTCTCGAGGCAGGGTGTGCCGAGAAAAACCACTCGGCCGACCGGCTGCTCGGGGTAGTGCTCGAGGAAGCGGTAGATGACCAGGCCCCCGAGGCTGTGCCCCACCAAATGCAGCGCGGGAACCTCGAGCGACCGCACGAAGCGCTGCAGGTGCGTGGTGATTTGCTCCATGTCCCACGTGCCCGCGGAGTAGGGAAACGCGTGCACCTGCAAGCCGAACTCGCGCAGCAACCGATTGGCAAGCAACAGCGATTCGCCGCCGGACATCCATAGCCCGTGCACGTAGACGACGTGTTGCGCAGCATCCTCATTCATCGCGCGCAGTCAGCCCAGCCCCGGGGCACCGCCTCGCTGACAGTATCAGGAAACGTGCCGCCCGGCGTGCGGTCAAGGAGCTATGCCGGCGGCGGGGTCCGCACGCGGATGTGCAGCTCCCGCAGCTGCGCCTCACCGATCTCCGTCGGCGCATCGGTGAGCGGATCGGCCGCGGTCTGCGTCTTCGGGAAGGCGATGACCTCGCGGATGCTGTCGGCGCCGGCCATGAGCATGGCGAGCCGGTCGACCCCGAAGGCGATGCCGCCGTGGGGCGGGGCGCCGAATTTCAGCGCATCGAGGAGGAACCCGAACTTGCGCGTCGCCTCCTCGGACCCGATCCCGAGCAGATCGAACACCGTCGACTGCATCTCCTGCCGATGGATACGCACCGAGCCGCCGCCGATCTCGGAGCCGTTGAGCACCAGGTCGTAGGCCTTGGCGAGCGCCTTCTCCGGATCCGCGCGCAGCGCCGCCGGATCGTCGAGCTTGGGGGAGGTGAAGGGATGATGCATCGCCACCCAGCGCCGCTCTTCCCTCTCCCACTCGAACATCGGGAAGTCGGTGATCCACAGCGGCCGCCAGCCCGCCTGTACGAGCTTCAGATCCTGGCCGATCTTCAGCCGCAGCGCTCCGAGCGCATCGCTCACCACCTTCGCGGTATCGGCGCCAAAGAAGATGAGATCATTGTCCGCCGCAGCGGTGCGCTCGAGGATGCCGGCAATGGCGGTATCACTCAGAAACTTGATGATCGGGGACTGCAGGCCATCGCGACCGCGCGCGCGCTCGTTGACTTTGATGTAGGCGAGGCCCTTGGCCCCGTAACGGCCGACGAACTCCGTGTAGCCATCGACGGCTGAGCGTGGCAGGGCAGCGCCCCCCGGCACCCGTAGCGCGGCCACCCTGCCCTTGGGGTCCCGCGCCGGACCGGCAAACACCTTGAAGTCGCAATCCTTGACGAGGTCCGCCACGTCCGCGAGCTCGAGGGCGATCCGCAGATCCGGCTTGTCGGAGCCATAGCGGCGCATCGCATCCGCGAAAGTCATGCGCGGGAAGGGCTCGGGCAGCGCCTCGCCCAACACCTCCTTGAAGAAGTGGCGCGTGAGCGCCTCCATCAGCTCCATGATCCTGTCCTGAGTCAGGAAGGAGGTCTCGATGTCGAGTTGGGTGAACTCCGGCTGACGGTCCGCGCGCAGATCCTCGTCGCGGAAGCAGCGCACGATCTGGTAGTAGCGATCGAAGCCCGCGATCATCAGCAGCTGCTTGAAGATCTGCGGCGACTGCGGCAGCGCGAAGAACTTCCCCGGGTGCGTGCGGCTCGGCACGAGGTAATCGCGCGCGCCCTCCGGCGTCGCCTTGGTCAGCATCGGGGTCTCGAGATCGACGAAGCCCTGCGCATCGAGGAAGGCGCGCATGGCGCGCGTCAGTCGATGCCGCAGCTGCAATCGCTGACTCATGACCTCGCGCCGCAGATCGAGATAGCGGTACTTCAGGCGCACTTCCTCGCCCACCTGCTCATCGAGCTGGAACGGCAGCGGCTCGCAGCGGTTGAGCAGCTCGAGCTCAGCCGCCAGGAGCTCCACCCGCCCGGAGGCGAGATTCGCGTTCACGGTCCCCGGGGGCCGCTCGCGAACGCGTCCTTTGACGCGAATCACGAACTCGTTACGCAGCCGCTCCGCCTCCCGAAAAACCTCGGCCGCATCGGGGTCGAAAACGACCTGAAGCAGCCCTTCGCGATCGCGCAGGTCGACGAAGATGATCCCGCCGTGATCGCGCCGCCGGTGCACCCAGCCGGCCACCTCGACCGTCTGGCCGATCAGCTTCTCGTTGACCTGTCCACAATAGTGACTGCGCATAGGGGCGGCGATGTTACGGAGCGCCCCGGGCAGCCGCAACCAGAACCGCCGCGCCCTGAAGTGCCCCGGTGCGCAGCCGCTCGAGGGCGACATTGGCCTCGCGCAGCGGGAAAGGCTCCACGGCCGGTTTGAGCGCGAGTCGCGCGGCGAGCGCCAGGAATTCCTCGCCGTCGGCGCGGGTGAGGTTGGCCACCGAGCTGACGGAGCGCTCGCCCCAAAGAAGCGCGTAAGGGAATTGGGGAATGTCGCTCATATGAATGCCGGCGCAGATCACCCGGCCGCCCGGGCGGACGGCGGCCAGCGCCGCGGGCACCAGGGCACCGACGGGCGCGAAGAGAATTGCGGCATCGAGAAGGTCGGGGGGCGGCTGATCGGAGTCACCCGCCCACGCCACGCCGAGCTCCCGGGCGAAGCCCTGGGACTTAAGATCACCCGGCCGGGTGAAGGCAAAGACCCGGCGGCCCTGGGCGCGGGCGAGCTGGGCGAGGAGGTGCGCGGCGGCGCCAAAGCCGTAGAGGCCGAGATTCGTTCCGTCGCCGGCGGCACGGTAGGCGCGATAGCCGATGAGCCCCGCGCAAAGAAGCGGCGCAAGCTGCGCGGCGGGGGCCTCACGCGGCAGGGGCAGGCAAAAACGCGCATCCGCGAGCACTTCCTCGGCGTAGCCGCCATCGACCGAATAGCCGGTGAAGCGCGCGTACTCGCAGAGGTTTTCCTGGCCGGCCCGGCAGTAGCGGCAAAGCCCGCACGCCTGCGCGAGCCAGGGGACACCGACGCGATCATCGGGGTGAAATCGAGTGACCGCCCGCCCGGCCTCGGTGACCCGGCCGACGATCTCGTGACCGGGCGTGATCGGATAGTGGATGTGGGGCAGCTCGCCATCCAGAAGGTGCAGATCCGTACGGCAGACGCCGCAAGCTTCGACCTGGATGCGGAGCTGGTGCTCGGTGAGAGGGGGCAGTGTCACCTCCTCGAGCCGCAGCGCGGCGCCAGGGTCTGTGAGGCGCATGGCTTGCATGACGGTTCTCCGAGTTTGCATGCTATACAAATCTGCAATACAATTTTGCTAGCTAAATCTGCGCTATATTCGCATGACATACCGCCTATGGACGAGCTCATTGCATTCTCGTTTCGCATTCCACGATCCCTTGCCCAGGGCACGGAAGCGGCCGCAAGAGAGCTGGGCCTGAGCAAGTCCGAGTACGCACGTCGCGCCATCGAAGAGCTCAATCATCGCGTGATGCAGGAGCGCATCGCTGCGCTCTCGCACCGCTTGGCGTCCTCGAGTGCCGCGGCCGCGGAGTCGATGGATTCTACGAGCGCGGACGGCCTCCAGTGAGTCCGGTCCAACGCGGTGAAATTTGGGCCGTCGATTTTGAGCCTCAGACTCATCGCCAGGAGCCCGGCAAGAAGGAGCGCCCGGCACTCGTCATTCAGACAGACGCCCTCAATAAGGCCGGTCACCCGACCACCATTGTCATCCCTGGCACTAGCCAGGTGGCATCAACACCGCCCGCCGATCTTTTCCCGCTGCGCGTGCGGATTCAAAGGACGGGCGATCTCAAGCACGACACCGATCTGCTCATCGATCAGGTGCGAGCCATCGCCAATGCCCGGCTCATGCACAAGTACGGCACCGTCAGCCCGAACGTGCTGAAGAGGGCGGAAGAGGCCTTGCGGCTCCTCACCGGCCGCTGATCAGGCGGCAGGCTTCGCCCGCTCGGGCTTGCGCTCGGGCGCGGGAGGGACGACGACGCCGCAGGTGATGATCATCTTCATGGCAGCGTCGACCGACATGTCGAGCTCCACGATCTGGCGGCGAGGCAAAATGGCGAGGTAGCCGCCGGTCGCATTCAAAGCGGCGGAGATATAGACGCAGGCGTGGGGCTCGCCGGTCTTCTCGGAGACTTCGGGGACGTTTTCGGCGGTGAGAAAGCCGAGGCTCCAGACGCCCTGCCGCGGATACTCGACCATCACGACCTTGCGGAAGGCGTTCGACTGGGAGAAGACACTCTCCGCGAAGCTTTTCACCCCCCCATAGACGCTGCCGACGATCGGGATGTGGTGCAGCAGATCCTCACCC